>JAEZDW010000113.1 GCA_023417955.1 Bacteroidota bacterium | reverse complement strand
CTTCCACTCAGTCCGTACATGGAACGCGCTGTCTTTTTCCCGTCTTCCGTTAATGGAACAAGAAAGTCAAGTAATGGCCGATGAAGTTCATGCAGGTTCGTTACTTCAGCCGGCCAATAATTCATCTGGATGTTAATATTAATATGATAGTCAGCATCCCAAGGCGGGTTTAATCCATCTGCCCATATTCCCTGAAGGTTAGCTGGCAAAGTTCCAGGGCGCGAGCTGCTTATGAGGAGATATCTTCCAAACTGAAAGTAAAGTGCCAGGAGATGCGGATCTTCATTGCCGCGTTGAAAGGCTCGCAGCCGCTGATCCGTTGGAAAATAAGTTGCTTTGCTTTTTCCAATATCAAACTTGACCCGGTTAAAGAAGTGCTGATAATCTTTAATATGCCTGTCGCGAAGGTCTGTGTATGAAATCTCACCAGCTGCAGTCAACGTGTTTTTCGTAGCGTCGTTAGGATCCGATCCCCGATAATCCGTTGCTGCAGTTAACAGAATTGTTACAACGGATGCGTCTTTCACAATAAAACCGTTGTCTGCGATTTCAAACGTACCTCCTTCCGATTTCACAAGCATCCGTGTTACCATACGCACACCTGTCCCGTCGCCCAGGTGCTCTGTCATAACAATATGATCCGCTTCTTCATGGAATTCTGCTTTATTTTCGGGACGGGAGAGCGCTGCCCGAAACGAAATTGCACCCTCTGCTGACGATGTTATTCGCACAGTCACTACGTTGTCGGGAGCGCTGCTGAACATCTCGCGTTCGAAACGTACGCCGTCTATTTGAAAAGATACTTTTGCGATTGCGTTCTCTATGTCGAGTTCACGACGGTATTCATTCACAGCAGCGGGGTCATGATCAAAAAACAGTTTCAGATCACCAAGTGTCTGATACGAGCTGTGAATATGTTTGTCACCCATCAACGACTTCTCTGCCAGCTCCTTTGCTTCTACATACTTTCCCTCGAAAAGCAGCTTACGTATCCCGGGCAATGACTTGCGCGCATTGGGATTGACAAAATCAAATCTGGTTCCCGACCAGCACGTTTCCTCATTCAGTTGCAGGCGTTCCTCGCTTATGCCGCCAAATATCATCGCCCCGAGTCTTCCGTTCCCTACAGGTAAAGCTTCATTCCAGTCGCGGGCAGGTTGTTCGTACCAAAGCGTCAGGGGTGACTGCGCCTGTAGTATGGAATTCGAAATACAACAGAGTAAAAGGAAAAGGCAAAAAGTGAAACGGATCATGAGCTTGAAAATCACCTCAAGGTAATCGACACCGAGGCACTTTGCAAACCGGGTGAGTCAACAGTAATAATTGCTTTTCCTTTTTGTTTCGATCCCTTGACAATTGCAAGCGCGAGGCCATTAAAGAGTTTCACTTCATGGTTTCTGAACGACGCATGACTGACAGGATCCCCGTTGTCAACCGCAGCAAGTTCTGCATTACCAGTGATTGAAATACGCACGAGGTTATTTGCAAGAGGTACGGGAATACCGTTTGCATCTTCAGCACGTATCGTTAAGAATGACAGGTCCTTTCCATCTGCGGCAATCTCCTTTCGATCCGGCTCGAGGATTAATCGCGCCGGTTTTCCGGCAGTCCTGATTTCTCTCACCATCACTTCATCTCCATCCTTACGGGTAACTACTTTGATCGTACCGGGCTCGTACCTCAGCCTCCACATCGCGTGAAGATCGTCATTCTGTTTCCTCCTTGATCCCATAGACACACCGTTGAGATACAACTCTGCCTCATCAGCGTGGTTATAGTAAGCCCACACGTCTACCACCTTACCGGGCTCCCAGTTCCAATGCGGAAATACATGTAAAACTTTTTTATCCGTCCACTCGCTCTGATACATGTAGTACGAGTCTTTCGGAAACCCAGCAAGATCGATGATGCCAAAATAAGAACTTCGCGAAGGCCACCCATACGGTGTCGGTTCACCGAGATAGTCAAAACCGGTCCAGACAAATAACCCGGAAATATGATCATGGCGTTTTACAACTTTCCAGGTTTCTTCATGCGTTGATCCCCAGGGAGCACTGACATTATCATAGGCGGAAACCGTGTTGTCCGGATTCCCCTCGAGGAATGGTTTATCCCATGCAATCGGCCAACGTCTGATACTATCGGACGGCATATCATAATGTCCGCGTGTTGCCAGTGCTGACGCGGCTTCGGCTGAAATGAACTTCTGACCGGGAAAACGCTTATGGAAATCCGCGTACTCCCGATGGGCATAGTTAAAACCAATCAGATCAAGCGCACCTGAACGAACCAGACTATTTTCCGGTCTGGTATCATTGTTACCGGTAGTAATCGGCCGCGTCGGATCGAGCCGCCGAACAACAGACACGAGTTCGGAAGTGATCACCGTTCCGGAGGGATCCCATTGTTCAAGGATCTCGTTGCCAATACTCCAGATGATGACGCTCGGGTGATTGCGGTCGCGTTTTATGAAATCGGTCAGATCGCGCTTATGCCATTCATCCCAGTATATCGCGTAATCGTACTCCGACTTCTTCATTCGCCACATATCAAACATTTCATCCATAACGAGAAAGCCCATCCGGTCACAAAAGTCAAGCAACTCCGGGGCCGGCGGATTATGCGACGTTCTTATGGCATTCACACCCATTTCTTTCAAAAGTGAAAGTTGTCGTTCAAGCGCCCGTACGTTTATCGCTGCACCGAGGCTGCCAAGATCGTGATGGTTGCAAACACCGCGTATCTTTAGTGGAGCACCGTTAAGTGAGAATCCCTTAAGCGCGTCAAATTCAAAGCTTCTTATTCCAAAAGTAGTTTCAACGCGATCCAATTCAATTTCAGCTGCCCTCACAATCGAAACGGCTTTGTACAGCACCGGATTCGTATCTGACCACAACATCGGATTTGAAACATCAAGACGTTGCCGGATTGTGGCTGTTGAGTCGGAGATAACTTCAACGGCGTTTGAAACAGATGATATACGTCGCGAGTCATTGTCGAAAATCACGGTTTCAATTTCAACATGTAAGTCATTCTTCAACTGACTGAGTACTGTAGTTTCAATTTCGACGACCGCACGGTCTTTGGTTATTGATGGTGTTGTTATGTAAAGTCCGCCAGATGGAATGTGCACATGACCTGATACAACCATCCACGTGTTCCTGTAAATTCCCGATCCGGAATACCAGCGTGAATTCGGCTGCCTGGAATTGTCGACGCGCACCACGATAACATTTTCCTTATGGTAGTTCAGATGCTCCGTCACGTCATACGCGAAGGAGATGTATCCGTTTGGACGATTCCCCAGATGATTTCCGTTCAGCCAGACGTCACTGTTACGATACACGCCGTCGAAACATATATACACTCGCTTACTCCTTGCATCGCGATCAACGGTGAACGTTTTCCGATACCATCCAACACCTCCGGGCAGTGCACCACCTCCGACTCCCGCTGGTGCATGTTCATCAAACTCACCTTCGATACTCCAGTCATGCGGAAGGTCAAGATTTCGCCAGCCGCCGTCGTCAAAATGAGGGCTTATCGCAAGCGAATCTCCTGTGAGACTGAAACGCCAATCCTCATTGAACAATATAGTTTTTCGGGAAGCAGGCATTTCCCTGACGTCAGCACATCTTACTAAAATAATTACAAGAAGGCTGGGGATAACATACTTCGCCAGAGCCGGCAGGCAGTGAACGTAACGCAACATGACTTTTCGAAATTGATGTTCCCGAAATTACAAGCGGCGCTGTACGCTATGAAAAAGGGGGCGGATGATTTATGACAGGTTAACCGGGATTTGTATCATCGTTTTCCCATCAAGCCATTTGCGGCAAGCCATTTCAGGCAAATCGACACCCAGTCACCGGAATCCATCGGATTATTCATACCAAAACCATGACCCCCCTTCTGATAGATATGCATCTCAGCGGCGACCCCTTGTTTGCGCAGTCGGGAAAAGAACGCTGTAGTGTTTTCAACGGGTACTGTCTCGTCATCCATCGCATGCACGAGAAACGTCGGCGGGGTTTGCTTCGTAACCTGGAGTTCGTTGGAAAAATATTCAACGTCTTTGGGATCGGGATTCTTGCCAATAATCTGATCGCGTGATCCGAGGTGGCCAAACTCCGGACGAAACGTGATTACAGGGTAAACGAGAATCATGAAGTCCGGTCTGACCGATACCTTCTGTGGTAGCACGGGGTGATCGAAGTGAGTTCCCGCCGTTGATGCGAGGTGTCCTCCGGCAGAGAAGCCCATGATTCCAACACGTGCCGGATCCACCTTCCACTTCGCCGCGTTTGCTCTTACCCAGGCAATTGCCTGTTGCGCGTCCTGCAACGGTCCCGTCTTCCTGTCTTTCATTGCCGCATCATTTGGAATGCGATACTTTACAACAAACGCGGTAATACCATGTTGATTCAGACGTCGCGCTACATCCACACCTTCGTGTGAAATTGCATTGACCCAGTATCCGCCGCCAGGAAAGATAATTACGGCAGTACCGTTGGCGGTTTCTGCAGGTGCAGGGAATATCGTCAGCGTAGGACGTGTGATTTTGCGCACGATGACGATTCCGCCTCGTTCTTCGCGTTCTTCTTCATCGGGAACGTCAATGCTGTTGGGGATGGGCCCCTGATACAGGGGAATTGTTTCCTGGGCCTTCATTTGAATAAAGGCAAGCGCGAAAATGAGCGCAATCCAGCTGCGATTGTACATGCTGTTCTCAAGACTTTATGAGAACGTAAAATATGCCGAAAATGGCAGGCGAGCAAATATATCGGTTAACGAAAAAAAGAATGCAGGAAAGCCGGACCGATCAATGGCGAAAAAGTTCGGCGCTGACTTCCCTGCAATAACTTTAACCTTTCGCAAAGGTTTTGGGGCGCTCCCGATCATGAGCACCTTCCTGAATTTCTTCCAAAAATTTTCTATTAAATGCCTCGAGGTCCTTCGGGCTCCGGCTGGTAACCAATCCGTTGTCGACGACGACTTCCTGATCAATCCACATTCCGCCCGCATTAACAACATCCACCCGCACAGATGGATAGGATGTTAGTTGTCTGCCTTCAACAACGTTTGCTTCAATAAGCATTTGTGGACCATGGCAAATCGCACCTATGACTTTTCCGGCCTTAAAAAAATCCTGCACGAGAAGGACCGCATCGTGGTTCATACGAAGCGTATCCGGGTTGAGAACTCCTCCGGGCAGAAACAAAGCATCATAGTCATCAACAGAAACATCAGTGACTTGCTTGTCAACGGAAACTTCAATCCCCCACTTGTCTTTATCCCACGCTTTTACTTTGCCCTTTTGCGGAGAAACAACTTCGCAATGGTGCCCTGCCTTTTCCAGAGCTTCCTTCGGACTCACAAGTTCCGATTGCTCAAATCCGTTCTCTGTGAGAATAGCAACTCTGCGGCTCTTTTGGTTATCCTTGTCTGCCATACCTTTTACATTTGGTTTTCTTATCAGGCATTAAAACACATACCGGCAAGTTATCCCCGGTAAACAACGGTATGGTTACCCCTACCGAGGAAATTATTCCACCGCGTGCAAACGAAAAAAGCCGGGGGTTGCCCGGCTTTTTTCAGATGATTAATTGCTATTACCTTTGATCCGGATCAGCTGGTGTTGATCCATCAGGCGTAGGTGTACTTTGCTCAGGTTGGGCATCGGGTGAAGGCTGCGCATCCGGAGTTTGATTCATGTCGTTGCCCGGCTGAGCATTGAGGTCTTCAAGACGGTTACCTTCAGAATCGAAACGATACACCTTAGGATCCTGCTCACCAACTACGATCAAATATTCATTCGTTGTTGTATTGCGATATACTCTACCTGCTTCCCATCCACTATATTCAGGTCCTTCGAGAGCTGAACGAAGAGTTTCAGGCAGGTCGGTTGGTTGGACAACTTCCATATCACGCGAAAAGTTTGACTGGTCCTCACCAATCACACCCGGCGTCTGAGCCGATGTTGTATCCTGATTCATCTCGGTTGAGGGCTCAACCTGAGCATTTACTGCCATTAGGCTCACCAAAAGCATACCGGCAAACGTTAAGATTAGCTTTTTCATATTCTGTCGTTTTAATTTATTAATACTTTGTTTTTTACTTGTTGCGTTATGGGATACAAAGCGATGCCGCATAACAACAAAACGTACAATGAACCGGGTTGGGCCATTAATTCCCCACGACGGATTCATGGCTGTTGACTTTTCCTACAATAAATTGGCATCAATCTGGACCACCGCTTAAAAACAACTATGGCCCTAGGCGCAGACATACTTTTACGCCTTACCCGGCGATACGAACCAAACACTACGGTCGATTTTACTTTCAGGGGACGGGACGTTACTGTAAAGACCGACGCGTACGGTAACCCGATAACAGCGTTTATCGGGAAGCGAGGCACCGACGGAAAGGTCAAAGGCCAACGCTATGCCCGTACGCTGAAAGCTGATGCCGCAGGCCGCATTATCAAAGATCACTGGGATTTAAAAGGTTCGGTCTGAAAGGTTCGGTCTGATCCTGCGGAATATTTCGTCTGTGAGGAGACAGCAATTTGAGCTGCAATGTTATTTTTGGAATTCGAATATGCGGCTACCCTCCTTTCTCAAGACATTTCTGCACCGAATCAAGAGGATTTTTCTGATCCTGTTAATCCTGCAGTTTTTTTATATCCTCCTGCTCAAATGGGTTGATCCTCCTATAACAGCGATCCAGTTCATGAGCTGGGTCGGAGGTGATGGTCTAAAACGTGACTATGTCAATCTGGAAGATATCTCGCCTCATGCCAGACTAGCCGTTATCGCTTCCGAAGATCAACTATTCCCCGATCACACCGGCTTCGACTGGAACAGCATTCAAAAGGCGTATGAATACAATAAGAAAAAGCCGGGACGTGTACGCGGTGGTTCAACGATCAGCCAACAGGTGGCTAAGAACGTTTTCCTCTGGCAGGGACGAAGCTGGTTCCGGAAAGGCCTGGAGTCGTACTTCACATTTATGATTGAAATGATCTGGGGAAAGCGACGCATTCTCGAAGTCTACCTGAACGTTGCTGAAATGGGTAAAGGCATTTTCGGCATCGAGGCCGCTGCACAGGCGTACTTTGGAAAGCCGGCAAACTCCCTGTCGGCAAAAGAGGCTGCGATGATCGCAGCATGCCTGCCCAATCCGAAGTTGTATACAGTCAAACCATTGTCAGCACGCGTAAAAAACAGGAGTCCCTGGGTGGAAACGCAAATGAGAAACCTTCGACCTGATCCCGATATTCAGATACTTCTTTCGAATGACGCAGATGCCGCAATCAAAAAGTTCAACAAAGACTAGGATCAGGATACAAACGATTGTTTTAAGTACGTCTCTTTCCCTCTGAAAAAACGTCCCCGTCAGGACAGCCCGCCCCCTGTGTTATCGTCTGGTTTTTAGTACCTTTGCCGTTTAATTCTATCGGAGATACATGATTGCTGTAAATAATTTGTCGCTTCAATTTGGGAAGCGTGTGCTGTTTGACGAAGTAAACCTCAAGTTCACCACAGGTAACTGTTATGGCGTAATTGGCGCTAATGGAGCCGGGAAGTCGACTTTCCTGAAGATATTGTCAGGTGATATAGACCCAACCCGGGGTAATGTAAACCTCGAACCAGGCAAGCGGATGGCGGTATTACGCCAGAACCACTATGAGTTTGACGAGGTACCGGTTCTTGACACGGTTATGATGGGCCATCAGCACCTTTGGCAGATCATGAAGGACAAAGACGCGATCTATGCAAAGCCTGACTTTTCCGAAGAAGACGGTATCCGCGCGTCGGAGCTTGAAGCAGAGTTCGCTGAGATGAATGGCTGGAATGCCGAATCAGACGCTGCAGCATTGCTTAGCGGACTTGGCATCGTTGAAGATGATCATCGCAAGCTGATGAAAGAACTCAGTGGTAACCAGAAGGTACGCGTGCTCCTCGCACAGGCACTCTTTGGAAACCCGGATATCCTTATTCTTGACGAACCCACCAACGACCTTGATATTCACACGGTATCGTGGCTGGAAGACTTTCTCTTGGAATTCCCGAACACCGTGATTGTAGTTTCCCACGATCGTCACTTCCTCGACACGGTTTGCACACATATCGTAGACATCGATTTCAAAGCAATTCGACTTTATACGGGTAACTACTCGTTCTGGTATCAGTCGAGTCAGCTCGCTCTTGCACAGCGTTCTGCGGCAAACAAGAAGGCGGAAGACAAACGCAAGGAACTGCAGGAATTCATTGCGCGATTCAGTGCCAATGCTTCAAAATCCAGGCAGGCTACGAGCCGAAGGAAACTACTTGAAAAGATCAACGTTGATGACATTCAGCCTTCAACACGCCGTTACCCTGCTATCATTTTCCAACAGAAGCGCGCCGCGGGTGATCAAATCCTGCAGGTTGAAAACCTTTCGTGTTCGTTGAACGGCGAAACGTTGTTTAAGGGGCTTGACTTCTATGTCCGCAAAGGCGAAAAGATTGCTTTCCTTAGCAAGGAAAGCCTTGCTATTACGTCCCTGTTTCAGATTCTGGCAGGTGAGCGCAAACAGGATGGCGGTGAGTTTAAGTTCGGGCAGACCATTACCACGGCCTACCTGCCTGCAAACAACGAAAGTTACTTTAACACCGACGATAACCTCATTGACTGGCTCCGTCAGTTCGCTGATGACGAAAACAAAGACGAGATTTATGTACGCGGTTTCCTCGGAAAGATGCTGTTCTCAGGAGAAGAAGTATTCAAGAAGGCAAACGTGTTGTCGGGAGGTGAAAAGATGCGTTGTATGATTTCACGGATGATGCTTGCCGGTGCAAATCTGCTTATCCTTGACGAACCTACAAACCACCTTGATCTTGAATCCATTACGGCGTTCAACAATGCGCTTAAGGATTTTCCGGGAACAGTTTTATTTACGTCGCACGATCACGAGTTTACGAACACTGTCGCCAACAGAATTATTGAGATCACACCTAACGGATTTATCGACAGGCTGATGACGTACGATGAGTACGTCGAAAATGAACGCGTCGCTGAATTGAAGGAGGGTTTATACGCGTAGGATTCTGCGTTTACCTTTTGCGACGCGAAACTTTACAGGCGCGTTCACCGCGAATAACGAGTCCATTGTATTCGCGTATGACCACGACGTCCAGCGAACGCTGCAGGTGATCAATAATGTCTTCGATAGCCGGCTCTTTGAAGGTGCCGGTAACCGTGCAATTCTCAATGACTTCGCTTTCAATTGTGACGGATATTTCGAAGTAGTTTGCCAACGCGTCTGCTACTTCAGGTAATGGCGTGTCTGTAAATGTCAATTCCTTTTTCTTCCATGCAATCATGTTTGTGGTGTCTGCATCCTGGACGGTGATTATACGATTGTCGCGATGAACTACACCTATCTTGCCTGCAGGAACAGTCACCACGCGCTCAGGATCGGTAACTGCCGATAAGCTGACTTTTCCAGATTGAACGCGAACTTCATCCCTGCCCTTTTCGGGATGTATGCCTGCGGAAAAAGATGTTCCCACGACCCGAATCCTGCTGTGCTCACTTTGCACTTCAAAAGGATTGAGCGAGTCGCCCTTCACATCAAAAGCAGCTTCTCCCTTGAGTTCAACCGTTCGACTGCCCTTACCGTATCGAGACCACACCATCAAGAGACTTCCCGGGCGTAGTGTCGCACGTGTGCTGTCATTCAGGATAACGGTCCGCATTTCCTTACCTGCACGGTACACAGATGGTCGATCGCTGAGTCCGGAATAAATGAGGAAGGTTGCTATAACGAGCAGGGTGATCGCAACGCTTTCAGCAGCATAAAAAGCCGGTGACCGTTTTGTGGCAACCAGAGGGCGGTTCTTTAGGAGTACAGGCCGGTGGCCTGGCACAAACTCCGGAGCCTCGCGCATCTGATTACTCCAGTTCCGCTTCCGTTCCTGATAAAATCTCTCGTGACGCCTGTCGGCTTTGCGCCAACGGTCAAGTTCGATGTCTTCGGCCGAAGTTGTTTCGCCAAGCAGTTTCCTGAATATCAGCCTTTCATGATCAATCGCCATTGTACTTGTGTTGCCTGCATTCGCTTAATAAAACATTCATACCCGTCAAACCTCACTCTTGTTTCCGACAAAATCGCGCATATTGAATACGAATTGACGGAGAATTCCACACAATTTGTCGGCATTCGATAGAATAAAACACAGCGGCTGACGTCCCTTTACCTATTGTAAAACCAACAACAATACAAACATCTATGGCAAAATCGCGAATCACGCTGGGATACGTGTTCCGAAACTTCATGTGGCCGCGTAAGGGGCTGCTCTCTCTTGGGCTCCTGCTTATCTTCTTCAGCCAGTTATCGGGTCTTGTACTCCCCTGGTCGACGCGGTATTTCGTCGATGACGTTATCGCCAACAAGGACCTTGAGCGCCTGAAGGAACTTGTGATCCTGGTTATAGCAGCGATCGTCATCCAGGCTGTCACATCGTTCCTGCTCACCCGTCTCTTAAGCGTGGAAGCACAGAGGCTGATCAGCATCCTTCGCTCAAATGTGCAAAAGCATTTACTGCGACTACCCATACGTTTTTTCGATAATCAGAAAACCGGTGCCCTGGTGTCGCGCATTATGACCGACGTTGAGGGGGTCCGCAACCTTGTGGGTACTGGTTTGGTTCAGATGGTCGGAGGAATTCTAACGTCAAT
Source organism: Bacteroidota bacterium (assembly GCA_023417955.1). Lineage (GTDB taxonomy): Bacteria > Bacteroidota > Bacteroidia > Cytophagales > Cyclobacteriaceae > Ohtaekwangia. The sequence continues at coordinate 8,356 of JAEZDW010000113.1, read as the reverse complement.
CGTGTGTCTTGGATTTCTAATCAGCATGAGCCCTTCGATGACGTTGTTCGTTTTGGTTCCTGTATCCATTTTCGGCGTCATCGCTACCAAGGCATTTGCCTATATCCGTCCAATCTTCCGTGAGCGGGGCAAGCTGAACGCAGAGGTCACCGGCAGGTTGACTGAGACACTCAATGGTATCCGGGTAATCAAAGGCTTTAACGCTGAGGAACAGGAGATGCGCGTCTTCGAAAACGGCGTTGAAAGACTGTTTCACAACGTTCGGAAGAGCCTTACGTCGACGAGTCTGGTTACAAGTTCGGCCACCTTCCTGATCGGACTCGCGAGCGTGGGCATCATGGCAATAAGCGGATATCAGATCGTAAACAACGAGCTTACCACCGGTGAGTTCCTGTCATTCTCCCTCTTCCTGGGGTTCATGATCGCACCAATTGTTCAAATGAGTAACATAGGAAGCCAATTCACTGAGGCATTCGCAGGTCTCGACCGCACAGAAGAGTTGCTTTCGTTTCCCGTTGAAAACATCGACACAGAACGGACTATCAGAGCAGGCGAACTGAAGGGCGATGTTGCATTCGAGAACGTCAAGTTTGCTTATGAAGAAGGTAAGTCTGTTCTGCATGGCATCAACTTCACGGCTCCTGCAGGAAGCGTCACTGCGCTGGTGGGCACGTCCGGATCTGGCAAAACGACCATCGCCGGCCTCGCGGCTTCCTTCCTCAAACCTACTGAGGGAAGAGTCACGATTGACGGAATGGACCTCTCGCAGGTAGTATTGAGCACGTACCGAAGCCAATTGGGAGTAGTCTTACAGGATGACTTTCTGTTTGAGGGTACAATCCGCGAGAATATCATGTTTCCGCGACCTGATGCATCGGAGTCGCGATTGCTTGCCGCGGTGAAAGCAGCCCATGTTGATGAATTTACTGACCGATTCGAGCAGGGTCTGGACACATTGATTGGCGAGCGGGGCGTGAAACTTTCAGGAGGTCAACGTCAGAGAATAGCTATCGCACGGGCAATACTGGCAGATCCAAGAATCCTCATTCTTGACGAGGCAACATCAAGCCTCGACACTGAATCAGAGGCGTTCATTCAGGAGAGTCTTCGAATGCTGATGAAAGGGCGGACTACATTCGTAATCGCGCACCGTCTAAGCACAATCCGGCAGGCAGACCAGATTCTCGTGATCGAAAATGGTATGATTGCCGAGCGGGGCCGCCATGAAGAATTAATCGCCAGTCGCGGGCGATACTACGAATTGTACACATACCAGGCACGAATCTGAGATATTCAGTCGCCGGATTAATCCGGGACAGACACCTACTTGCAACGCTTACGACGCTATCGAGGTGATGCTTTGACCATGTGGTATGAAATTTTTTCTTTAGTCATTCTTTAAAAAAAGAATTTTTATTAACTAACTTTTGGCTAACAAAAAAATTTATTGCTATGGCAAAGAAAGCAAAAAAGGCAGCGAAGAAGTCTGCTAAGAAATCTGCAAAGAAGTCTGCAAAGAAATCGGCGAGAAAGGCCACTAAGAAAACAGCTAAAAAGGCGGCTAAGAAAGCCAAAAAAGTAGCTAAGAAATCCGCAAGGAAGGCAGCGCCAAAGAAAGCAGCGAAGAAGGCTGCAAAGAAGGCTGCAAAGAAATCAGCTAAAAAAGCCGCAAAGAAATCGGCTAAGAAAGCAGCGAAGAAGTCGGCCAGGAAAGCAGCCCCTAAAAAGGCCGCGAAGAAATCGCCATCTCCTTCGTCGAAACTGGCTGCACTGAAGAAGAGAGCGAAGAAGAGACTTCAGGAAAAAGAGGCCGCCAAGCCTGAGTCTGTTATTGCACCTGCTGCTCCGGCAGAGACTACTGAAGTGTCAGGTACGTCCGAGTCTGAGGCAAATAACGAGGGATCAAACGGAAGCCAGGCGGATCTGTTCGGGTCGTCTACAGGTTCTGAATCCTGACTGAACCTTTAACGCTTTTCTCACATAGCAGAAGGTGACACCGGAACACCTTTATTCAGCACGCCTTCCAAACAAAAATGCCCCGCTTATGCGAGGCATTTTTGTTTTAAAGCCAGACCGTTCCTTGAGTCTATTCAAAAAGCACACTCTTGAACCTACGGGTATCAGACAGCGCCTTCGCCACGCCTTTTCCAACCGATAGCAGCGGCTCATCGTCAATGTGTACCGGAAGTTTGATCTTGGATTGAAAACGTTCCCTGAGGCCACGCAATTGAGCGTTTCCGCCTGTCACGTGTATACCGTTCTCGTAAATATCAGCAGCCAGTTCCGGCGGGCATATTTCGAGCGTCTGAACGATGCCGTGCTCAATAGCCGCAACAGATTTCTCCAGTATTGTAACCACTTCGAAATGATCGATCATCCGGGTAACGGGAAGACCTTCTACGAGGTCCTTTCCTTTCACCATCATCGGTTCAGGCACCTCCTCAAGGTTATTCGTAACGGCTCCCACAGTGATTTTGATCTGCTCTGCCGTCCGCAATCCGATTGCCATGTTGTAATGCCTGCGGAAGTGGTCCTGAATCGCTTCATCAAACATGTCGCCAGCAGCCTTCACCGATTGAAACGCAGCAATCCCTGAAAGAGATATCACCACAATCTCTGTAAGTCCGCCGCCAATATCAATAACCATCTTGCCTTCCGGCTCACGAATATCCAAACCCAAACCTATTGCTGCAGCGATCGGCTCGTACAGGAGGTAAGTGTGTCGTGCATTAAACTGATCCAATGCGTCCCTCAATGCGCGTCTTTCGACTTCGGTCGTGCAGTACGGAATACCCGCAATCAGATTATCATAACCACTCAGAAAAGATTTTGACCCATCTGCGCGCGAAACGAGTTCCTTGATCATTTTGCTCGCTGAATCATAGTCCGCGATTACACCACCCTTCAGCGGCTTCACAGGTTTCAGCTCAAGATGATTCTTCTCAAACATATTGAAAGCCATATCCCCTACTGCTTTCACCGCGTGAGTCTCAGCATCAAAGACGATATATGAAGGTTGGGAAAGCAAAATTCTGCGGGCGTCACTGACCAACGTGTTGGTGTTTCCCAGATCTATCGCAAAACTTTTGTTCCGGAAAAAATTAAAATTCATTGTGATCGGGTCTTAACAAAAAAGTACTTGAGGAATTGAGGGAGGTGATGATCGTTTTCATCCGTTCGTGAAAATGACCATTGACTTCGATAGCAAATATCGTAACTTCCTCAGGTCTTGCAAACCAGATTAGCATTATGTCAAATCAATCTTCAAAATCGAGAAGAAGTTTTCTCAAAAAAGCGTTAAGTACTACGATTATCAGTGGAACAGCGCCTTTAATCTTACATGGACAACCGGGTAAAATTATTACCCTTGATACCGCCCGGCAGGAGAAGGAAAAGTTCGCTGCAAATGATAACATCCAGGTCGGTCTTATCGGGATGGGTATCATGGGATTTGCCAACGCCGATGTCAGCAGGCAGGTTCCCGGAGTCAAACTTGTAGCCGCGTGCGACCTGTACGACGGCAGACTTGTGCGCGCAAAAGAGAAACTCGGAAAGGACATTTACACTACGCGAAACTATAAAGAACTGCTTGACCGCAAGGATATTGATGCTGTGATCATTTCCACTTCAGATCACTGGCACGACCACCTCACGATTGAAGCCCTTAACAAAGGCAAGCATGTTTATGTAGAAAAGCCAATGGTCCATCACCTTGATGAAGGTGCAGCTGTAATCGAAGCTCAGAAGAAAACCGGCAAAGTTGTTGAAGTAGGTAGCCAGCGCGTTAGCTCCATAGTAACCGAAAAGACGCGGGAGCTCTTTAAATCCGGTGTTATCGGAGACCTGGTCATGGTTGAAACCTGGATGGATCGCCACAGCTCAAACGGCGCGTGGCAATATTCCATACCAACCGACGCAAGTAAGGAAACGATCGACTGGGATCGATTTATTGGCGACGCACCAAAGACGGCGTTCGATCCTGTACGCTTCTTCCGATGGAGAAACTACCGCGACTACGGCACCGGTATTGCTGGCGACCTCTTCGTGCATTTGTTCAGCGCACTTCACGCCGTCACTGAATCAGACGGGCCAAACCGGATTTATGCTACCGGAGGGCTGCGCTACTGGAAAGACGGTCGCGATGTTCCCGATATCACGCTCGGTTTATACGACTACCCGGCGACCGCAAAGCACCCGGCGTTCAATTTGCAAATGCGCGTAAACTTCGTAGACGGAAGCGAAAGTGGTGAAGGACTCAGGCTGATCGGTACGGATGGATACATTGACATGGGCTGGAGTTATGTTCGTGTGAAGAAGAGGAAGCTGTCAAACATTCCGACGTATGGTGGCTGGGATTCGTTCGACACGTTCGCCGAAGCAGAGCAGAAGCGTTACGAGCAATGGTATAAGGCAAACCACAATCCTGTGAAGCGCGCCAAAGAAGACGACATCGAGTTCCTGGCACCTCAGAACTACAGCGCTAACCTCGATCACCACAAGAACTTTTACGCCGGTGTCCGCGAGGGAAAGAAAGTGGTTGAGGATGCCTTGTTTGGTATGCAGGCAGCGGGGCCGGCACTTGCCAGCAACACGAGCTATTTCGAACAACGGATCGTTCACTGGGATCCGGTGAAAGCCAGAGAAGTGAAATCCTGAAGAAGAGGCACGGCGGGTTCGTCGTGCCTTTTTTTAATAGAACATAGCCTGATCTTACAAATGCATTCTTTCCGCCAATTCTTCCTCAAGCCTTGTAATTGACTTGAGATCAAGCGGAAAGTTCAGGATGAAATGAGTGCCCTGGTCGGGCGCACTTGTGAACGAAATCGTTCCATCGAGCTTCTCGACAGCCTTACGGATAATATATAAGCCCAGGCCGTTTCCTTTTGACCGGTCATTGCCGCGGAAGTACATATCGAATATCCGGCTGTGAAACTGTTCTTCGATACCATCACCGTTATCCGCCACTTCGATGACCACGCGTCCATTCTCGCTTGAGGCACGCAGGCGGAGGTACGCTCCCTGATACCTGCAGAAAGCAATGGCATTTTCAACGAGGTTCTCAAGGACGAGGTAAATCATTTCAGGATACGAAAAGAATCGCTCCGACATGATGCAGCTCGTCGCAGTGAGGATCTCGCGTTCCTCCAGTTGCCCGCGGAACTGGTTAAGCACACGCTGAAACAGGTCATTCATGTCTACTTCGGCGTAGGCCAGCTGCTGCGAGCCTAAATCACTAATAGATTGAAGTTTGAAGAGCATCTTGTCGAGGTTGATGGCGGTCTCCCGGACCTTGTCGAAGAGCTCGCGGGCATTCTCGTCTTTAAGGGTGATCTTGGCGACTTCTGCCAAACCGAGGAAGGTTGTTAATGGCCTCCTGAAATCATGCGACGCGCGGTAAAAGAACGTATCCAGTTCGCGGTACGCCTCTGTCAGGGCCGACGTCCGTTCATTCACCTTGCGCTCCAGCTCGCGATTGCTGTGCGCGATCGTTTCATAGGCATGTTGCAGCTCCTCGGATTTCGCCTGCAGTTCCTCTTTGCGCTCCACGATCTCTTTATGCGCCAGTTTAATTTCACGATTGTACTTCCAGGTCTTGTAAGTGAGGAGCAATACCAGGATCAAAGCAACAATCACTGAAATGATTACGTAACGCTGGAAACGGATCTGCGACGTCTGGAGCTCAAGCTGATTTGTTTGCAGCTCTTTTTCCTGACTCAACACGGTTATGGCCTTGTCTTTCTGGTCCGCCTGATACAATGCCTGCATTTCGGCAAGCCTCGTCGCACCGGTCTCGTGATAAACGCTGTCATTCAACGCTGCATACTTCTTATGCCATACCAGGGCCTCGCTGAACTTTCCCTGATGTTCATAGAACTCTGACCAATAGAAACAGTTCTCCATCTGCAGCTCAAGCGACGCCGTTTGGCGTCCTATTTCATCGGCTTTCTCCAGGTAATAGCGCGCGCTGTCGAATTTACCCAGGTAAGTATATACGCTTCCGATACTACTGAAGGCTGTTCCGATGTTGAACTTGTTTCCAGTTTGTTTCTCGTATTCATACGCCTTAAGCTGATACGCCAGCGCCTCACGGTATTTCTTCTGCTCCTCGTAGATCATCCCGAGGTTGTAGTAACACGCCGCCACGCCCTCCCGATACCCGATCTCCTTTCTTATCTCAAGGGCGCGGGTAATCCAGCGCACTGCCTCCAGGTAATTCTTTTGCTGCAGGTAAATGACTCCGCGTACGTTGTATGAGTTCCCTACTCCAAAGGCATCACCTATCCCTTCACGGATACGCAGCGACCTGTCGACAAACTCAAACGCAGGCGGAAAATTCCTTTGGTTCTTATAAATCCAGGCAATGTTGCTGCAGACCTTTCCGGTTTCGTGCCGCATGCCCAGAAACTCAGATATTTCAAGCGCTTCGAGAAAATAGCGCAGAGAGAGATCATTCTGTCCGAGTACCTCATAGACATCACCGAGTCCCGAATATATCTTGAGATGGGTGCGCGGATCGTCCCGGTCGTTGAAATCCTCGAGCAAGTCGAGATAGAGGTCCAGCGCGGCGAGGAATTCACCGAGTTTATACAGGATCTCACCTCTGGCAATCCTGCATCGTGTTTTAAGACGATGATCATCAACGGCCTCAGCTATCGCACACCCTTCGCCGATGTAGCGCTCTGCCTTTTGATAGTCACCAAGGTTTTTGTTCAGCTCTGCAAGTGCGAGCAGTATATCCGCCCTGCCGGCCTTTGAATTGATTTTCGAATAAATCTTCTCAGCCTCGCGAAACTGCGTTGCGGCTTCGGCATTACGCCATTGAGTCAGGTATAGTTCTCCAAGATTTCTGTGGGCATACGCCGTCAATTCCCGGCCGCCGTTATCTTTTAGCAAACGAAGACCATCCAGGTAAAATCGCTCTGCGGTATCGTAACTCGCCAGTGATTGGTACAGATTTCCGGTGAGCACATAATTGTAGCCGAGGAACTTGTCAGGAGGTGCTGAAACAGCAGTGCCGCGGCGATAGAGCTGCAGCGCCTGGTCGCGGTCGCCGCGAACATAGAAGTAATGACCACGAAGTGTGAGTGCCCGTCGCGCGCCAGCACCGTATTTGTTTTTCTCGGCCAGAACAAAGGCCTTATCAGCAAAGTCATAAGCACGCGAAGGGTCGTTGTTAAACACGTGCTGGGCAAGTTCGTTGAGGAGATCGGCCTTCTTTTTCGGGTCCGCTGCCTTCTCTGCTGCTGACACAAGGCTATCTGTCCTGGTGCCCTGGGCGAAGACAAACCCGGATAAACTCCCCGACAGGAGGCATGCCAATATCAGCCTCAACATATATAGTTTAAAAGCTCTATTATAAGGGATAAATCCTGTCTAACACAGGCTTCGGTAAACTAATTTAACTTAATTATTTGATTATGAATGCAGTTGGCGCATTCAGACCTGAATTACCTTTAAAAGGCACGTAGCCGTTTAAACACGACTCCCAATTATGTTGTAGTTTTAGCGCCCCGGATATTCCGGAAGCAGTGATCCTTAACCTCCTGATTTATGAATAATCGAAGACTTCTGCCCTTTATCGTAATAGGTGTAATCCTTTTGTTTGTCCTGCTCGGCCTGTCGTCGAGTATCATTTATCAAATCGGTCCGTATGAACGTGCCGTGATTTTCTATCCATTTGGCGATGGTCTTGACCGCGACCACGTTATCGAACCTGGTACCCACGTCAAGGCACCCTGGAACGATGTCATCGTCTATGAAGTAGCGGAGACAACGATCGAGGAAAATATGGACATCAACGACAAGAACGGCTTGCCTATTCACGTCGATGTTTCTGTGCGCTATCATCCGATGGCTGACCGGATCGGGCACATCCACGAAAAGTTTACCAGAGACTATGTGCGAATTCTTGTGGCTCCGGAAGTCCGCTCCGTAACGCGGCAGGTACTGGCACGGTATACAGCCGAAGAAATCTACTCGACAAAGCGCGCCGAAGTAGAAAACGCAGTCAAAAATGAGACAGAAAAAATTCTGAATGTCAGCTACGTAAATGCTACTGCGGTACTGATTCGTTCGATAAAACTGCCGGAGCAGATCCGAATTGCCATAGAAAACAAACTTCAGCAGGAACAGGAAGCTCTGGCTTACCAATACCGCCTCGACAAGGAAAAAAGTGAAGCGGAACGGAAGCGTATTGCAGCCGAAGGTGAAGCCGCTGCCAACAATATCGTCAACAACAGTTTGACGGACCGCCTGCTGAAAATGAGAGGCATAGAGGCCACGCTGGAGCTCTCCAATTCCCCTAATTCCAAGATTGTTATCGTCGGATCGGGTATGGACGGATTGCCGCTTATTC
>JAEZDW010000112.1 GCA_023417955.1 Bacteroidota bacterium | reverse complement strand
GTTACTTGTTGATGAACATACGAAGTTGAAAGGCAAGACCATTCACGACTCGGGCCTCCGCGAGAAAACGAATGGGCTCATAATTGGAATCGAACGCAACGACCAACGCATACTTAACCCGGAGTCCGGAACCGTGTTCGAATGGGGCGATATTATCTGGATTGTGGGCGAAAGGAAAAAGATACACAACCTCAAAAAGCCAGACCAGGGTCCGGCCTGAGTGCTCCGTTTACCGTTCACATTATTTCCAACCCCTATGGTCGGACCCGCCTGTTTCACGTCAAATTTTGCGTAGCTTCGCACGTCTGAAAAATGTCTTTAATATATGAGCGAAGATGCGATACTCTGGGGAAGCTTTAGTGTTTTTGTTCTCGGCATGCTTGCCCTGGACCTGGGAGTGTTCCACCGCAAATCCCACGAAATCTCCATAAAGGAGGCACTCACCTGGACAGCCATCTGGATCGCTCTGGCGATGTTGTTCAACCTTTTCACGTACTACTACTTTGATAAGGAAACAGCCCTCGAGTTCTTCACCGCATACCTCGTTGAAAAATCACTGAGCATTGACAACATCTTTGTCATCATCATGATCTTTTCCTACTTCCAGGTGCCGGCGAGTTATCAGCACAAGGTTTTGTTCTGGGGAATTCTTGGCGCGCTTGTGATGCGCGTAATTTTCATCTTTGCAGGCATTGAACTCATTCACAAATTTCACTGGCTGATCTATGTGTTCGGAGGCTTTCTCATTTTTACGGGAGTACGCATGGTGACTGCGGGTGACAAGCCCGTGGATCTGGAAAAGAATCCTCTGGTAAAGTTTGTCCGACGTATGTTCCCGGTAACCGAAACTTTCGAAGGCGACAACTTCTTCGTACGCCGCGGCGACAAGTTGTGGGCAACACCATTGTTTATCGTAGTTATACTGATTGAAGGCACGGACCTTATCTTCGCCGTTGATTCGATTCCTGCTATTATCTCGATTTCAGAAGATCCATTCATCGTTTACACCTCCAACGTCTTCGCTATTCTCGGACTGCGTTCGCTGTACTTTGCACTTGCCGGTATCGAGAAGTACTTTGTGTATTTGAAATACGGCCTGGCTACGATATTGGTATTTGTTGGTCTTAAGATGGCGCTGGTGGATTTCGTCAAGATTCCTGTTGAGATTTCTTTGATTGTCATCTCATTCCTGCTGGCAATATCGATGATTGCATCGGTATTGGTGACGAGGAATGGTAGTGACTCCAGGTAAGGAAGCCTGCCTCATTCCGTAATCCCACTAGTGCCTGCGAGTGAACAGGTAGTTCCTTTGTTAATGTCTTTGCAAGGAAGGCGTTTGAACCGGGAGTATAATGATTAAGAGATTAACAGGATGATGGAATCGTTCCTTCAAGGAGACCACAAATATCACAACACTCATTCCAAGTCATTCCCTAAGCAAATCCTGCCTATCCCTCAATCCCCCGAATCCCGGTCAATATGCGTACTTTAGCAGCAATGAAACTGGTTCCGACCAGGCTCCATTGCAATGGCTATCGACATTTCATCATACTACTTCATCAATTCACCGCTAACTGATCTTCCCGAGAGCGAAGGCAGGCAACTCCTGGCCGCAGCGAGTGAAAAGAAATACGAACGCGGTGATATGCTTTTCAGGAAGAATCAATTTCCAAAGGGAATATTCATCATTCGAAAAGGCCGTGTGAAAATATATCAACGTATGTCAACCGGCGCGGATCAGGCACTCAATATTCACGTTGCAGGTGAGATCATAGGCTATCGACCCTTGCTGTGTGATGAACGGTATCCGGTGAATGGAAATGCCATTGAACCTTGCACTGTCTGGTTTGTACCGGCGAAGAGCTTTTTCGAATTACTCAACAAGTCCATCGCGTTGTCAAATCTTTTACTGCGCTATCTCAGTCACGAATTTACCGTTTGGGTGAACACGATCTCAATGATGTCGCACCGCACCGTGAAAGAAAGGCTGTTACTCAATTTGCTGATACTTCATGCAAAGTACCAGGAGGCCTCGCGTTGGCCAGTAAAGATAACGTTGCCGAAGACGGACATCGCGAATCTCATTGGAACCTCTAAGGAAACACTCGCCCGTGTGCTTCAGGATCTGAAGAGCACTCACCACATCACATCAAGGGGCCGCACGATTGAAATCAGTTCACAGCAACGAAAGAGAATTCAGTCGGAAGTAGAACGATTCCTTCAGGCTTGAGTCGTCGCAATGACGCGATCTTTGAAATTTGACATAAGTCAAATTTAATGTGTTGCAGTCGTACTATCATTGCGGCCTGAAATCGCACGACACGTTTTAATGGCCAGCAACGATTTAAGGACTGACAAGGTAGGCGAAGAAGCCCGCTCGCATCTGCGCGAACAAATCTATGCGCGCCGCGCCGACATCAAACGTATTCTCTACATCACGATGCTCTCGATGATTAATGCCGTGATCGTCGGCATAATCGCGCGAGTCTTGATTTTATTGATCAACGCCATCACGAATATTTCATTCTTTGGCACATTTTCACTCGAAGAACTTTCACCCGCGGATAACCAACTTGGATGGTTCGTCATCGCCATTCCTGTTATCGGCGGACTGATCGTCGGTGTGATGGCGCGCTTTGGATCACCCGCCATTCGGGGACACGGCATCCCCGAGGCAATGGAAAAAATCATCGCAGATGAAAGTCGTATCCATCCAATGATCACGATCCTGAAACCCATCTCGGCAGCCATATCAATAGGTACCGGTGGTCCGTTTGGTGCTGAAGGCCCGATCATCTCAACCGGTGGCGCACTGGGTTCGTTCTGTGGACAAACGCTGCACATTACCGCGCAGGAAAGAAAGGTATTGCTCGCTGCCGGCGCAACAGCAGGCATGACTGCAATCTTCGGTACTCCCTTTGCGGCTATATTACTCGCCATCGAATTGCTGTTATTCGAATTTTCGGCGCGAAGTTTCCTTCCTGTTATGATTGCCTGCATCACCGGAGCGTGCATGCACGTTGCCCTGTTCTCTACTGATCCGACGTTCCCGATGCCTCACGTCATCCCTGTTGACAGCAACGCCGTGGTGGCGTATGCCGGAATTGGTCTCATAATCGGTTTGCTTTCAGTGTTTGTAACGCGCACGGTATACT
>JAEZDW010000078.1 GCA_023417955.1 Bacteroidota bacterium | reverse complement strand
CTTCAAGACGTTACAGGGATTCCAGGTCAAACGCAAAGGCGGCTGGGACACACACGGTCTCCCCGTAGAACTTCAGGTCGAAAAACAACTGGGCATCACTAAAGACGATATCGGTAAGAAGATTTCGATCAAGGAATATAATCAGAAATGTCGCGAAACGGTCATGATGTATAAGGATCAGTGGGATGACCTTACCCGCAAAATGGGATACTGGGTAGATCTCAAAAATCCGTACATCACTTACGAAACCGAATACATCGAATCACTGTGGTGGGCGCTCAAGCAGCTCTACGAAAAGAACCTCCTCTACAAGGGTTATACGATCCAACCCTATTCTCCCGGCGCAGGAACTGGTCTCAGCTCCCATGAATTGAACCTGCCGGGATGTTACAAGGAAGTAAAGGATACAACGGTTGTCGCCCAGTTCAAAGTGAAGTCAAACGATCGCTCAGCATTTCTCTTTGAAAAACAAAAGGGCGAAGTATTTATTCTTGCATGGACAACCACGCCGTGGACGCTTCCATCAAACACTGCCCTCGCAATCGGTGAGAAGATCACGTATGTGCAGGTGAACACCTTCAATATGTACACGCATAAACCGATTAGCGTTGTACTGGCGAAAGACTTGTTCTCAAAATACTTCTCCGAAAAGAACAAAGACCTTGCTATCGCGGACTATAAGCCGGGAGACAAAGCGATCCCATATGAGATCGTGGAGGAGTTTCCGGGATCGAAATTAGTGGGCATCCGCTATGAACAACTGCTGCCCTATTTGCAGCCGTTCTACGACGCTGATAAAGCCTTCCATGTAATTGCAGGTGACTTCGTTACAACTGAAGACGGAACCGGTGTTGTTCACATTTCACCAACGTTCGGTGCCGACGACTTCAGGGCAGCAAAACAAAACGGAGTTCCAGCTCTCACGATAAAAGACGAAGCCGGCAATGAAGTCCCCACCGTTGATAAGAAAGGAAAGTTTATCTCGATCATTGGCGAACAACTCGCATCTGGTGTCGCCAAATATGGCATCAAGACCCATAAGAGTCTTGGCGCTGACGACTTCTATGTCAAGAATTACACCGGTGAAGACGAGTCACATGCCGACTACAAAACCACTGACGTAATCATTTCAATCATACTGAAGGAAGAGAACAAGGCGTTCAAAGTAGAGAAATACGAACACACTTATCCGCACTGCTGGAGAACAGACAAGCCGGTATTGTATTATCCGCTGGACTCCTGGTTCATACGCACCACCGCCCTCAAGGACCGGATGGTTGAACTAAACAAGACCATCAACTGGAAACCAGAATCAACAGGCAGCGGACGTTTCGGAAACTGGTTGGAGAACCTGGTGGATTGGAACCTGTCGCGTTCCCGTTACTGGGGAACACCGCTGCCAATCTGGCGCACGAAAGATGGCAAAGAAGAAATCTGCATTGGCAGCATTGCTGAGCTTAACAATCAGGTCGAGCGCTCGATTGATGCAGGCTTTATGAAATCCGCTTTGCCTTCTGATTTCGATTTGCACCGCCCGTTTGTCGATGAAGTTGTCCTGGTAAGTTCAACGGGTCAGCCCATGTATCGCGAACCCGATCTGATCGATGTGTGGTTTGACTCAGGCGCGATGCCTTTTGCACAGTGGCATTATCCATTTGAAAGCAAAGACACATTTGATAACAACTACCCGGCTGACTTCATCGCTGAAGGGGTAGATCAAACGCGTGGATGGTTCTTCACGCTGCATGCAATCGCCACAATGCTTTTTGATGAGGTCGCATTCCGCAACGTGATCTCAAATGGACTTGTGCTCGACAAGAGCGGCAACAAGATGTCGAAGCGTCTGGGCAACGTAGTAAATCCATTTGACGCGATCGAAAAGTACGGCCCCGATCTTGTGCGCTGGTACATGATCGAAAATGCCCCCCCGTGGGATAACCTCAAGTTCGATTTTGACGGAATCACCGAAGTACAACGTCGTTTCTTTGGAACGCTGTACAACACATATTCATTCTTCGCGCTCTATGCCAACATCGACGGATTTGTCAAGGACGAAATGAATCTCGTGCCGTCGAATAAACTTACGCATCTTGACCGGTGGATCATTTCCAAACTTCAGACACTAATTCGCGAAGTAACGAAAGCGTACGAAGAATACGAGCCCACGCGCGCTGCACGGGCAATTCAGGATTTTGTGAACGACCACCTTTCAAACTGGTACGTAAGACTGAATCGTAAACGCTTTTGGAGTGTACGGTCTACCAGCGTTAATGGAGAAATCGGCGATGACAAAAAAGCGGCATACGAAACGTTATACGAGTGCCTGATGGTTACAGCACAGCTGATGTCGCCGATTGCACCGTTCTTCAGTGAGTGGCTCTATCGCAATCTAACAGAAAACATACGCGACAACGCGCTTGCAAACAACACACCTTTGCGCCACATTTCTGTTCACCTGACAGATCTCGTGAAAGCAGAAGGAAGCCGCATCGACAGCGAGCTGGAAAAGTCGATGGACTACGCTCAGAAGATATGCTCACTTGTGCACTCGATTCGGAAGAATGCAAAGGTTAAGGTAAGGACGCCACTGCAACGCATACTGCTTCCCGTCCTCGACGCATCGTTTGCAGACCGCATTCGTTCCGTCGAAAGCATTATTCTTGCGGAAGTAAATGTTAAGGCTATCGAATACATTGACGATACGTCAGGAGTGCTTGTTAAGAAAGCAAAACCCAACTTCCCGCGTCTCGGCAAACAATACGGCCCAAAAATGAAAGAAGTGGCTGCCGTTATCAATGCCTTCAACCAGGACGATATCAACACGTTGGAGAAACAGGGATCGCTTTCAAGGGGCGGCTTTGATCTCGTTGTTGAAGATGTGCTCATCACATCCGAAGATATTCCGGGCTGGTCTGTTGCAAGCGAAGGTGGTGTAACGGTAGCGCTCGATATCACCATTACAGACTCGCTTCGTCGTGAAGGTATTGCGCGTGATTTTGTCAATCGCGTGCAGAATCTTCGTAAGGATATGGGACTCGAAGTGCTGGACAAAATCGGCATAGAAGTAGAGCGCAATGGAGAAGTTGTGACGGCCGCACTTACGGAATTCAGCGACTATATCAGTACCGAAACACAGGCACTGAGTCTTGAACTGAAAGACAATCTTTCCGGGGCAACGGAAGTCGATATGGACGAATTTATGGTGAAAGTAAAGATCAGCGTAAAGACACAGCGCTGAACGACACCCTGCTCTTTGGAGCAGAACTAACGATATAGGAATGAAAATCTACAGATACTTTTTGCTGGCAGTCGTTGTGATACTCATTGACCAGACGTCGAAGTTGCTCATTCATTACAACATGAATCTCCACGACGAGATTACGATTATCGGTAACGAACAATACGGTTTCAAGCTGCATTACCTGCTGAATCCCGGAATGGCATTCGGCATTCGGTGGGAAAGTGAATTCGGAAAGCTGGCATTGACAATATTCCGTATCGGAGCGATGTTCGGTATCGGTTACTACCTCTGGCGGATGGCAAAACGCCAGGCACACGCCGGTTTTTTATGGAGCATGGCTCTCATCCTTGGAGGCGCCGTTGGGAATGTTATCGACAGCACATTTTATGGCGTATTACTCAATAATCATCCACCGGAATCGCCTACCCCCTGGTTTCACGGGCAGGTTATCGACATGTTGTACTTTCCACTGTTTGATTTTACCATTCCACATTGGGTGCCTGTGAAAGGTGGGGATTTCTTTACATTTTTTAGTCCGGTCTTTAACATTGCCGACTCCTCTATTTTCGTCGGGGTCGTCATCATTCTGATTTTCCAGAAACAATTTTTCCGAGAACACACCGAAGAACACGCGCATGGCACTGAGGTTAGCAGTGCGGCGGTTCCTGAAGAACCACTATCGACCGAGGCGTCAACAAATCCTGAAAATCCTGAGTCATAAAAAGGAAAACGACTATATTGGCTGCCTGATTTTCTGCTTACTCAACCCTAAACGCAATGCAGCAGCTAAATGACTTCTTAGCCCTCGTCGATAGCTATCTTGGTGGACATAACTGGTTCGTTTACTTCCTTCTCGGCACCGGTATCTTTTTCACATTCTATTTAAGATTTCCTCAGATCCGTTTCTTCCGGCATGCATTGCGCGTCGTTATGGGTAAGTACGATAAAGCAACTGACGTCGGGGATACCTCACACTTTCAGGCATTGGCAACGGCGTTGTCAGGGACGGTAGGAACCGGAAACATCGCCGGTGTGGCACTCGCGATTCACCTCGGCGGACCATCAGCGCTCTTCTGGATGCTCATGACTGCGTTCCTCGGTATGACCACAAAGTTTGTTGAGGTAACGCTTTCTCACAAGTACCGCGAAAAGGATTCAAAGGGGCATATCGCGGGCGGGCCGATGTACTTCATGAAAAACGCCCTCAACGCAAAGTGGTTGGCCGTGATTTTCGCCATTGCCACTGTACTCTCTTCCTTTGGCACAGGAAGCCTTCCCCAGATCAATAGTATTTCCAACGCCGTATACACTTCGTTCCCCAATATTGATCACTGGATCACAGGACTCGTACTTGCAATTATACTGGGTTTCATTATTATCGGTGGAATTAAGCGGATTGCAAAGGTGACCGAGAAGCTTGTTCCATTCATGGCTATTTTCTATTTCCTCGGCTCGCTTCTTGTCATTTTTTCAAACGTTGAGAACCTGATTCCTTCAATTATTTCGATTGGAAGCGACCTGTTTTCAGGAACATCTGCTACCGGAGGGTTTCTTGGCGCAACCGTCGCCTTCGCATTTAATCGTGGAGTAAACCGCGGACTTTTCTCGAACGAAGCTGGCCAGGGATCGGCACCTATTGCCCACGCAGCTGCCAAAGCGCATGAGCCCGTTTCCGAAGGTATGGTTGCAATCCTCGAGCCATTCATCGATACCATCATCATTTGTATGCTCACAGGTCTAACCATTCTTTGCTCCGGGACCTGGATTGAAAAGACGCAAAATGACTTCCAGTATGCCGACATGTATGTACTGGATGGAACATACAATGACAACGACCCTGCAGACAGACAGAAGTTGTCTGATCACATCATCGGTAAGAGCGCCTTGCCATACTTCTCGGGCACAATTGACATAGAGGATGGCGTTGTACAAAGTCCTGTCACTATAATACACGCGCGATCTGTAGCTGAAGACGTTCGTGTCTTCAACAAATCCGGTGCGCTCACAGGCTCCGTTGCCATTGTCAACGGCAGGGTACAGCGAAATGCGGAAGAAAATACCGACACCGGAGTCCGTTTTAGCGGCAAGTCTTTGCTGCACTCAGCACCTTTGACGTCGGTAGCCTTTACCAGAAGCCCGCTGGGATCTTATGGCCAATACATCATTACGTTTGGGATATTGTTGTTTGCCTTTTCGACTGCAATATCCTGGTCGTATTATGGCGACCGTGCAATGACATTCCTCTTTGGAGCAAGGTCTGTGATCTATTACCACGTCATCTATGTGATTGCCTTCTTCCTGGCTTCATTTACAGATACGACTATCATCTGGACACTTTCGGGAATCACCATTGCGTTGATGACCATTCCTAACCTGGCAGGAATTCTTCTGCTTCATAAGGATATGAAGCAAACGTTAAAAGACTACTGGGAAGGATTCCATAAGGAGTACGGCGAGAAGTAACGTTGGCCGCGTTCCGTGCGATTAGCGTTTGCGCTTCTTGTCGTGGAAAGCGCCTTTGAATTCCGGATCGTCTTTCTTTCGCTGGTCATCCATCTCGCGACGCATGCGCTGCTCTTCATCGAATGGTGTCGGCTCAATAACGACGTCAGAAGGAATGCTTGCAACGGGCACCTGCTCGCGTATCAGCGTCTCGATTTTTTCCATGTGATAGCTTTCCGCCTTCGTGACAAAGGTAATTGCAATGCCACTCTGAAACGCCCGCCCCGTCCGACCAATACGGTGTACGTAGTCTTCGTACAGAATTGGAACATCAAAGTTGATAACGTGTGATACGTTAGCGACATCAATGCCACGTGCCGTTACATCTGTGCTTACAAGAACCCGCAGTTCACCGTCGCGAAACGTATTCACGGCGTTAATCCGCGAGTTCTGACCTTTGTTGGAATGAATAACCCGCACGGGCCCCAGTCCCTTCCTGTCGATAAACTGCGTCACGTTGTCCGCGACCTCTTTCGTGCGCGCAAAAATCATCACGCGGTTAAATACCTCGCGGTCGGCAAGCAGATTCTCGAGTAAGTTAATCTTGGTTTTCAGATTCGGCACGTGGTATTGCCACTGCTCCACCTGACGGGCCGGCGTCGCCGATGGTGTTATCTCCACCTTGACTGGAAACTCCAGAAAGTCACCTGCCAATCGCTCTACCTTCTCACCGAAGGTGGCCGAGAACAAAAGATTTTGGCGCTTTCGCGGAAGCACTTCAAGCACCTTTCGAATTTGCGGCATGAACCCCATGTCCATGATCCGGTCCGCTTCATCAAGTACAAGTACCCTGATTTGTTTTACCGGAATTTCGCCCCTGAGATAAAGCTCCATGAAACGCCCCGGTGTGGCCACAAG
>JAEZDW010000511.1 GCA_023417955.1 Bacteroidota bacterium | reverse complement strand
CAATAAGGGTATGTTTCAAGTCCGTATCTTTCGTTAAGTCAAACAAAAAATCACGCGGGCTTGTAACCTTCAAAGATCTTAGAAGTTTTCCCTTCACAAAACCTGAGGCCGGATTTTGGAAACACTGAGCGATAACGCCTTGATGAACAAGGTAAAAAACGGAGACCTGGACAGGCTTGGACTGCTATTTGAGCGCTATAAAAGGCCGTTGTTTGGCTTTTTCTACGGCATCAACAAGGATCGTGAACTAAGTGAAGACCTCGTGCAGAACGTATTTGTGCGCGTTCTTAAGTATCGTACCCTTTACCGCGGAGAGGGCGAGTTCAGAAGTTGGTTGTTTCACATTGCGCGAAACGTAAGCCATGATCAGTATCGCAAGAAACGGATCCATGCGACGGATTCCGTTGAAAACTGGCAGGATCGAATAGGTTCAGATGACAACCGCTTCACGGTATACCAGAAAGATGAAGACCTCGAGTTACTCTCACTGGCGATGGACCGACTTCCGGAAGACAAACGTGAGATTCTACTGCTGAGCAAATTCCAGGAGAAGAAATACAAGGAAATTGGTGACCAGCTCGGATTTAGCGAGGGCACTGTGAAAGTGCGCGTGTACCGCGCGATGCAGGAACTGAAAGCAATCTATCACGAATTGGAAGCAAAACGATGAATACGATGAAAAGCGAAGAAATCAACAGACTGCTGGAAAGGTATAACAGTGGTAATGCAAGCGAGCAAGATCGCGTTCAGATCGAGCAACTTCTTGAAAAGAACATCATACAGCTTGACGATTTGCACGACCTACATACGATATCGGAGCAGCTTGAGCGCATCGAATTTCCTGCCCCATCACCAGAGCTTGATGTTCAATTTTATCAGATGCTGGCTGGCGAAAAACGCCTGCATGAACGACAATCAACAAAAAGCTGGTTTACGTTTCCGTCGTTATCACCTGTGTTTGCCTTTGCGTCGGTCACGTTCATCGCGGGAATTTTACTCGGCTATTTCCTGATTCGCCCCGCCGCCTCGTCGACGGAGCAGATTCAGGTACTGACAACTGAAATTAACGGCCTCCGCGAAATGGTGATGCTGTCATTGCTTGAAAAAGAATCTGCGACGGACCGCCTGAAGGCGGTGAGTCTTTCACAGGAAATGCGTGAAGTAAGTAGCTCCGTGACACGTGCATTGATCACAACGCTAAATAATGATCCAAACGTGAACGTGCGTCTTGCAGCATTGGATGCGCTGGTACCATACGTTTCTGACAGCAATGTGAGAACCGACCTCATCAAAAGCATTACCGTTCAGGAATCGCCACTCGTGCAACTCGCGCTTGCAGATGTGATGGCGGCCCTTCAGGAAAAATCATCAGTCAAAGAATTCAGGAGACTGCTCGACGATGACCGCACACCGGAAGAAGTAAAAGCACGCATCCGCGAGAAAATCAACATAATAATCTGACTCCTCAGGAAAAAGTAGCATGGACACAATCAAACGATCATGAAAAAATTATTAACCGGAATCACATTACTGGTAACAGTGACGTCGTTCGGACAATCGAAAACAGAAAAGATAGCACGCGAGTTTACCTTTGAAAAGAAAGGAACCAACAACGCGGTGATTATCGCAAACATCAACGGCAGCATCACAATTGAGGGTTACGCCGGAGATGTTGTCCAGGTAGAAGCCGAAAAGATTATTCAGGGAAAAACGCAGGCGCGACTCGACAACGGTGTCCGCGAGATCAATCTTGGTGTCATTGACCGGGCTGATACAATCCTTCTTTACATTCAGGGTGTATGCGGATCCTTCAGGAAACTCAGCAATGGAAAAGGCTCCCACGGTGGTTGGAACTACGACTGGGATAATTGTCGCGATGATGAGAAGGGTTATGACTACAGAATGAACTTTCGTGTCCGGATTCCGGCATCTGTGAATGTCTCTGTGAGCACCATCAATTCAGGTGAAATCGCTATTACGAAGGTTTCGGGCCAGGTAGTGGCAGAAAATATTAACGGTGGCATTCGTCTGGCGAGTCTTACAACCTCCGCCAAGGCCACGACTATAAATGGCGACGTCGACATTCAGTACGAACAGAATCCAGCAGCGGCGTGCAGGTTCTATACTCTTAACGGGGATATTAACGCGCATTTCAAAAAAGGGCTCTCTTCAGATGTAAGCTTTCAGAGTTTCAACGGTTCATTTTATACGAACATAGAACAGTTGACTGCGTTGCCAGTTCGCGTTGAGAAAGAGTCAGGCAGTCACGGAGTGAAATACAAAATAAACGGAAATCAATTCAGGACACGAAACGGAGGTGCGAAACTGGATTTTGAAACTTTCAACGGCAACGTTTATCTCAGAGAGAACTAGTACCTACTTTGACAATCATTAAAATCATGAGAACGAATAAGATTATTACGATATCCGGCCTGCTTATTATACTGACAATACTGGTATCCGGCACAGTTAATGCGCAGAGCAATGATGTAACCATACCGTTGTCGAACCCGTCCGAGCGCGGCAAACTCAGGGTCAGTATAAACTCGGGATCAATCACGGTAAAAGCTACCTCCCGTAAGGATGTTCTTCTGCGGTACAGGGAAGAAGAAAATTCCCGCCGGGAATCGAAAAAGGAAAGCACTGATCCGAATAAAGCCGGGCTCAGGAGGATCTCAGGCAGCGGGCTTGACCTGGAAATAACAGAACATCAAAATTCGGTGACTATTGAATCGGGATCATGGTCACAGCGCCTGAATATTGAACTCGAAATCCCTTCCGGATTTGATGTATTCCTTCATACGTACAACAATGGTTTTGTCATGGTTACGGGTGTGCAGGGCGCGTTGGAACTCCAGAACTTCAACGGAAAAATAACCGCATTGAACATCTCCGGCTCAGTCGTCGCGACGACGTACAACGGTGACATCAAAGCAACTTTCGACAAAGTGACACCCAACACACCGATGTCGTAC
>JAEZDW010000504.1 GCA_023417955.1 Bacteroidota bacterium | reverse complement strand
GCAGCTATCTTGCCTTCCTTAACCAAAACATCGGCAACAAACCAAACCTGGTCAAGCAATCGTTGCCAGTTCTCCTGATCCATTCGCTTGGCGACATCAGAAGGGCGAAAGCATTTTTCCGGACCTCGCTCTTCAGCGAGCTTCAGGATTGTTTCACGGATTTCGCTGGCCAAAACCATAATGGATGTTATAATGAACATCCGCAAAACTTTTGTGCCAGGTGCTGCTGACAGGCGTATCAGCGGGATGGGGCTGCCCTTACACAAGTCGGCTGTTTTCGAAGGAGGTCAGCATTCAGAACCGGCCCGACTTAAGTGTTTGCCAGACAAGTTCCGGTTCGTATCCCTTTTGAAGTGCATATGTGGCGAGCTTGTCATTCCTGACAAATTGATCCTCGACGTCCAGTTGTGCTGCCTTCTTTTCCAGGACTTCGATTAGTGCCTTGTGGTAGTCCGCATCATTGATTTCGGAAAGGCCGGATTTTATGCAGTATGCCGTGAGCCCGCGCTGCTCGAGTTCACGGGTAATCCTGATCCTGCCCCACTTCTTCATCCGGAATTTGCCGCCCGCGAAGGCTTTCGCAAAACGCTCTTCATTCAGGAAGCCCTGTGTAATGAGCTCGGTAATCAGTTCATCTACTTCCGTTGATCGCGCGCCAAGGTCAAAGAGCTTTCTCCGGACTTCAGCGTGGCAACGTTCCTGGTAAGCGCAGTACCGGTAAATCTTTTCTTTTAGTTCGGGGAGGGTAAACGATTTCGAAGTGTGATCCACACGGTAAAGATAACAACATCCCTCCGTAGGATGCGGCACGTCCTACTGTTTTACCAGTCCCTTTGTTTTCAGAATACTCGAAACGAATTTCCGTTCATTCTCCGTATTGAAAATCCTGAATGGCCAATGAATAAGTTGCGCCTTGTTTACAAAGAGAACGAATGCATCCTTTCCAATGTTCGCCCTCTTGATCTGATCCCATTTAATAGGCATACCTTCACGAGCATTGATCTTCATAAGGATCTGCTGGCTATTGATCTCGTACGTGAATTTTTCAAACAACAGTTTGCCCTGTTCAAGTTGGGTGACTCCGTAAAATTGAATGTACCAGAACAACAGGTAAAGGCCAAGTGCGATGGTCGCACCAATGAACCACCAGATGCTGGGGATCCAGAAATACAACGAACTAATTGCAACGAACCCAAGTGCTGCGATCCATCCCTGCTGTTTCAAGACGCTTTTGAATGCCAGGCTGACATAGGTCTTCTTGTCGAGTTTGTAGTTTTTGGTTCTTACGATCATATGTTTTTAGAATGCTTTAAGACTCAGGTCCATACTTGAAACGCTATGCGTCAATGCTCCCACCGAAATGAAATCAACGCCGGATTCAGCTACGCCGCGTATAGTTTCTTCGGTGATTCCGCCACTGGCTTCGGTTAAAAACCGGCCGTTGATGAGGTCTGCCGCGCTTTTCATTTCCACAGGTGTCATGTTATCAAGCATGACGATGTCGACGCCACCCGCATCGATTACTTGCTGAACCTCAGCGAGTGAACGCGTTTCAATTTCGATTCTGAGCTTTTTATTCAGGGTGCGAAGATACTCTTTTGTACGAATGATTGCCGCTTCAATTCCACCTGCCATATCAATGTGATTGTCTTTCAGCATGATCATGTCAAAGAGGCCGATTCGGTGGTTTTCGCCGCCGCCGATGGCAACAGCCCATTTTTCAGGGAGGCGGAAATTGGGTGTTGTTTTCCGTGTGTCCAGCAGTTTCGCTTTGGTACCCTGGATAAGGGCACCTAACTGGCGCGTTTTTGTGGCGATCGCGCTCATTCGCTGCATGCAGTTCAGTACGAGGCGTTCGGCGGTCAGGATGGAACGTGCTGACCCGGTAACGACAAGAACGACGTCACCCAGCGCAACAGGCTGACCGTCATTTATCTGCACGTCAATACGCAGCGAGGAGTCAACATGTTTGAATATTTCCTGAGCTAGCTCGACGCCCGCGATGATGCCCGGTTGTTTAACGAGAAGGCGCGCCCTGCTGGTCGCATTGGCCGGAATTGACGCTAAGGTCGAGTGGTCACCATCGCCCACGTCTTCGTCAAGCGCCCGGCTTATGAAGGTGGTCAGATATTGCGGTGTGATGTAATTGGGTTTCACGCCTGCAAAAATAGAAGAGGAATCGCGGCTCCGGGTGCGAGAGTCCTAAAAAGTTTGTCTTACTCGCGTGTGAACCGAATATCGTCCAGGTATTGTGAGCTCCCCTGGCTTTTGACTTTCATGAAAAGGCGGTACGTATCAGCGCCGCTCTTGTACTGCAGGATGGCAAACGGCTGTCCTCCTTTTGACTTCCCCTGGTGGATGATGTTCACCTCATTAGGCGGGTGTTGTTTGAAAAAGTCGCGCAGCACGAATTCGGCCTGGGCCTTGCTATATGACTGTACATTACCTTCCAGCGTCACATCAACCGTGTTATTCAAAAAACGCGACAGCTCCTTGGCGCTACCGGCTTTGATGGTCTCCTTCACCTGGCCGATAACATCGCTTTGTGCAACTGACGCCACGTGAACCAGCAGAAGGGCAAATACAGCCAAAAAAATCTTCAATTTCATAGCAACAATTGAGTGAGGCCAAAAC
>JAEZDW010000503.1 GCA_023417955.1 Bacteroidota bacterium | reverse complement strand
AACTTCAGTTGGTGCCTGTGTAATTTTTTTGGGAAAAATGCGCGCTGCCCGTCATAGTCCGGTTGGCTGGCTGGTACAGGATTTTACAAAATAAACATCCACCAAATGGCCTAACTATGACTACTTTACACACACCCGAAGTATCTGCTGCTGAAGACACAGTAACGGTCAAGCTATGGGAAGCTTACCTTCGTTACAACAATGCTCATTTGTTTAGAATTCTTTCCGAATTGTGCGTCGAAAACGCGACAAGCCCGGAAGATTACGTAGCCGAGCGGGTAACCTTTCGCTTTTCGCGGAATCAATGGGAGCATAAGGTCCGGCATATCCTCGATGAAAACCGTATTCCGGCAACGGTTCGGATGCCTCGAACAACGTCGCTTCGTTCCCGAAGACACGCCCTCAACTGAGGAGCGTTTTCCCCAACACAACGTATTAGCTACTGTAAGAAAGTCAGGTGAATTTTACCTCTGCGGGAGTTTTATCGACACGCAGTCCCAGGAAGACCGGATGTCGCAATATTCCTTCTGACGTTTTTTCAGTGTATTTAACCTGACAGACGAAACGGGGAGTTACCCAGGTAGTACTCTTGTCAGCAGCTACGGACTCGTCCAGCGGAGACGTTGCGCGGGCAATTGAAGTGAGTTTCCGGGTTAATTCATTTAACAGATTGTCATTAAACCCGGTACCAACATTTCCGATGTACACCAGTTTCTTTTTGTGATACTGTGCAAGGAGCAGGGAGCCGAATCCTTTGCGGCTTCCTTTTGGAGCGGTGAACCCGATGATTACGGCCTCCTCCATTTTGATATTCCGGATTTTCAGCCAGTAGGGGGTACGTTTGCCGCTTTGATAGCGCGAGTCGCTTTTCTTTGCAATCATTCCTTCAAGGCCCTGCTCACGAATGGCATTGAAGAGTGCTTCACCGTCTTCTTCGACGTGGTCACAATAACGAATGATGTCCGTATCCTTGAGATGTTTTCGTAGTACTGCTTTCCGTTCGAGCAGGGGCAACGACCGCAGGTCTTTTCCGCCATAGCTCAGGCAATCAAAAGCGTAGTAACAAATTACATCGCGTGATCGGCTGGAGTAATTCTGCAACTTCTGAAAGCTCGGCTTTCCATTCTCGTCAAAAACGACAATCTCTCCATCGATAACCATTTCTTTCTTCAGTGACGCCAGAGCCTCATACACTCGCGGATAAGCTTTGGCGAATGAAAGTCCGTTTCTCGAGTACAGCTTAACCGCATTTTTTGATACTTCCGCGACAGCCCTGTAGCCATCCCATTTGACTTCGAACACCCAGTCTTTATCAGAAAACGCTTTTCTGTCGGTCGTCTGGGCAAGCATGGGTTCGATGAAAGCTTCAAGCTTGGTGGCTCCTTCAATGCGGCGGTATTTCATGTTTGGCGATGAGCGATTTGTTGTGGAATTGCAAAGTCTTTTGCCGGAAATCTACAAAATGTGCCACACCTGTGGGAATTTGCCGGCTCCGTGAAGTCCGGAAATCTTGTGAATACAGGCTATTTTTGCGACTTCAGCATGAGACGGTGCAAATGCATCGGGCGCTGGCGGAAAAACTCAGTCGTGTAAGTTTATGAATCCTGTACGGTGGCATGTGCCGGGGTGTTGCGCCTATTTTTGTTTTACCTAAAGCAAAAAAGATATGAACCTCGACGGCCTTACCCCCGAACAAGTAAAACTGATCTTTCACCTTAGCAAGAGAATCGAAATCCTCGAATCACGTCTCGGGCAGCTTCAGGAGAAACTGGTTCGTGTTGACCGGGTGCTCACTGTTGAGCTCGCTCAGAGTTTCAAATACATGAATCTTAATTGATGCGATCTTAAAGCCGCATCTGTTGCCTGCGAACCGTTTCTAACCTAACCTGATTCCTGACCTGCTTTTACCGGGTTTGTTCTGTCGCGCTCTCAGGGCTGCTGCAGTTGTTTAACTCTCGAAAGGTCGAACGACACCGTCTCAAGTTGTTCCCGATTGTCGGCGACGGTCATAATAATATCGTTGTAATCGAAATCACAATCTTTAAGGTCAAGCGTTCTGTCTTCAAATCCTAGTACAATATCTCCACACTCACCTTCCTTGAAAAGGATGTGTTGCTGGTAACCGTTCTTGTTCAGGTGCGGATCAGTATAGGACGTAGGCTTTCCATAGTGGACCAGTCCATTTTCGTATCCCCTTGCTATCAGGAAAAAACCAATGACCGTACCTGCAGGGAATTTCCCGTCGCCAAGTTGCAGCATGTCACCCTGTTTAAGTACGTTATCTGATACATTCGGGAATAATACATACTTCTTGATATCATTCGGCGATCCCGGAGGGCTGTTCTCATTGTACGTATAATATCCGAAAGTATTCGCCCATCCGGCACCCTCGGAAATGAACGTGGCATATACTTCCGTCTCACGTTTTAATACAATTCGCTTTTCGGTTGCAGGATCAAATAGCTCGGAATAGACCTCATTGTTTCGCTTGTGTTCGGGATACATTGACATGATTCCCTGGTACAAGGTACCGCATGGTTTTGATGGAATTATTTCCGGAGGTAGTTCGTCGAATGCTTCTGTTTTGTTTTCTTCAGAGAAGTCCTTTTCGCATCCTGCCAGGAAAAAAAGGCAAAACAATAGTGCAAAAGCTGTGGCTTTCATAGTTGGTTGGCTATAAGTAATGAATCTTGTCTGGTGAAGTAGTCAAAAAACAAGTGCCATTACCTTTGCCGGCGACGGTTTGGGGCTTTAACCGGGGTATTACCCGGCGAACGAACCGGCAGGAGGAGTAGAATTATTTTCGGGCAACGGGATCCGCTACGCCATCGGGGTCGTTCAGTGCGTACGCAGTTGAATTGATTTTCCCTTCATTAATGAGTAAAAGACCCGATACATGCGGCGCCGCCATCGAAGTCCCACTCATAATCGCATACTTTCCATCCGGATATGTGGAGAGGATGCGCACACCGGGAGCAGCATAGTCAATAGCATCATTACCATAGTTCGAGAATGCCGCAAAATGGTCAAGACTGTCTACGGCACTAACGGTGTAGATATTTGTCCCATTAGTTCGCCCCGGCGAGTAATTACTTGCAGGTGCTGACTCATTACCAGCTGCGATGACAACGTAGACGCCCTTTTTCGCCAGTTTGAGTATTTCCTGATCAAGTATATCTGACATCTCATCGACCGCGAGACTGATATTTACAACTTCACCGGCTTTTGCATTCTGGTGTGCGTAACTGATTGCATCGAGCACATAAGACAAGTAACCGTTCCCTTCGCTGTCAAGTACCTTAAGTCCGACAAGCGTTGTTCCACTTGCAATACCCAACGTTCCGATGCGGTTGTTAAGAGCGCCGATGATCCCCGCAACGTGAGTACCGTGACCATTTTCATCCAAAGCATTCTCCTCGCCAGGGATAAACGAACGACTGCGTACAGTGTCAACGTTGAGGTCGGGATGCTTCAGATCGATACCGGTATCAAGTAGCCAGGCGGTTTTGCCTGTGCCATCGCCGTATCCGGTCTTCTCCACATTCCAGGTGACCAGCTTTGGTTCGATGACACTGAAGCATGCACACATGGAGACTATCTTGTCTTGTTCGATGTGCACGACCGAAGGATCATGTGTAAACCTGGCAGCCTCCCCGGCCGTGAGGCGAATAACAATATGTGAGTATGTTCCCTGAAACTGATTGATGACGCGATTGTAATCCAGGCCATGTCGCTGTAGCATCTCCATCGGCCCGATCACTTTGTGCCTTCCCCCGGAAATTGTTTCGCCTTCGGTGGCCAGGGAAATAATGTAACGATCAACAACAGGTTCGCCGTTGCTTTTTGAAGAAATGGTGAGACAGTCGTCTCGGGT
>JAEZDW010000502.1 GCA_023417955.1 Bacteroidota bacterium | reverse complement strand
GATGAGGAGGAACGCCGCGACCGTGAGGAACGAATAAAGCGCGAACTTGAGGCGGAGCACCTGAAGAACAGTTCTGAAAGCGGGGACAGTCGCGCTGCTGAACTCGAAGATTCGCCCGCTGTCACGGGTTTCAGGTCGCGAATTCCAGGTTCATTTAAGATGGCGAAGAAATCAGCGAAAATTCAGGCTGATCCGTCTGCAAACATCCTCCGATTGATCGTTCTGTTTGTCCTTGTCGTCGGATTGATAGCTTTCATCGAATACGGAATGATCGCCCTTTATGCGGCGGCATTTGTGTTTGTGCCATTGTATTTTTACCTGAAATTTCGCAAGCCACGCCGTTAGTTATCCGAAATCGGGCGACCGATGTAACTTATCGAAGGAAATCCGTTAACGGGTAAATGATTTACCGGGATGTCGCCTAGATTTGCGATTCTACTGACTGAAACCACTTATTTGATGTCGGACATCATTCAGCTTTTACCAGATTCCATTGCGAACCAAATTGCAGCGGGCGAGGTTGTGCAGCGGCCAGCATCGGCTGTAAAGGAATTGATGGAAAATTCCATCGATGCCGGCGCATCTTCGATTAAGCTCATCGTCAGGGATGCAGGTAAAACGCTGATACAGGTTATTGATGACGGTCAGGGCATGTCCGAAACAGATGCGCGAATGAGTCTCGAACGCCATGCCACTTCCAAGATCCGCAAAACGGAAGACCTCTTTACGCTGCAAACGATGGGTTTCAGGGGCGAAGCGCTGGCCTCCATCGCTGCCGTTGCGCAACTTGAAATGAAGACCCGAATGCCCTCGGATGAATTGGGAACCCTCATTCTTGTCGAAGGATCGGAAGTAAAAAAACAGGAGCCGGTAGCCTGTGAACCAGGTACCAGCATTAGCGTTCGCAACCTTTTTTATAACATCCCTGCGCGAAGAAACTTCCTGAAATCAAACCCTGTTGAGCTCCGTCATATTGTTGACGAATTCCAGAGACTGGCCCTTGCACATCCCGACAAGACGTTCTCTATGATCCAGACCGATGAACTAATTCACGATCTGCCACCGGGAAAACTTAGCCAACGCATTATTAACCTTTTTGGAAAAGGATACCAGCAGCAACTCGCGGCCTGTCAGGAGGAAACAGATTTGGTGAAGGTTGTCGGCTATGTAGGCAAACCTGAATTTGCACGAAAAACACGCGGTGAACAATTCCTGTTTGTCAACAAGCGGTTTATCAGAAGCAACTACCTGCATCACGCGATAATGAATGCTTTTGAAGGACTGCTCACTGAAAACAGTTTCCCTTTCTATGTTTTGTTCATAGAAATCGATCCGCGACACATCGACGTGAATGTTCACCCGACCAAAACAGAAATCAAGTTTGACGATGAGCGCGCTGTTTACGCAGTAATCCGGTCGGCGGTACGCCAGGCTATTGGCGCACACAATCTCATCCCTGCTCTCGACTTCACGGCCGACGTAAATATTATCTCCAAGTTGAGCAGTTCGGCTGGCCAATCCAAAGAAGCGTATTTCGACGAGCGCTTCAGTACCGCCCTCCATCGGTCAAACCAGGAGAACTGGGAAAAGATGTTCGACGGCCTTGAAAACTCAAAGCTTGTCCAACAACAGCCTGAACCTCAAACCCTGCGTTTTGAAAGCGCACTCAACCGGCCGGATGAAGAGGAAGTGCCGGTGTTTCAAATTCACAATCGTTACATTGTCAAGCAGGTGCGGGCGGGATTAATGATCATTGACCAACAGGCGGCACACGAAAGAATTTTGTTTGAAAAGATTAGCGAACAACTCAAAAACAAGACCGGGCAAAGCCAGCAAAGCCTTTTCCCCCAGACCGTTTCGTTTTCGGCAGCAGATTTCGCTTTGGTACTGGAAATGCAGCGCGAAATTGAAGCCCTGGGGTTCCGTTTTGAAGTTTTTGGTAAACAAACGGTGGTCGTTAATGGAATTCCCGCGGCCCTGTCATCCGGACGCGAGAAAGAATCCTTTGAAGGCCTGATCGAGCAGTTTAAAATCAACCAGTCGGAGCTTGCCCTGCCCATTCAGGAGAACCTGGCGCGGGCGCTTGCCAGGAGAGCCTGCCTTAAAGCTGGCCAAAAGCTCCAAAAACAGGAAATGCTGTCGCTAATCTCACAGCTGTTTGGCTGCAGCAATTCGAATTATACACCGGGGGGCAATGCCACCTATTTTATTTTGGAAATGAATAAAATAGAAAGCTACTTTCGGTAGACTTATCCGTAAAACATTACTATTTCCGATTCAGTTACTTCTCTATGCTCAGACTCACTCCGGTAGTAAAAAATCTCCTGATAATAAATGTTCTGGTATTCGTTGCGGGTTTAATCGCCCCGACGATGGATTTTCTTTGTTCAGCCGAAACGTTCCGTACCGGTGGTCGGATGAACGTTCTCACAGGGTACCTCTCCATGTGGAATTACAGAACCGACTGCTTCAAACCCTACCAGTTGTTCACCTACATGTTTGTGCATGGAGATTTTATGCACCTTTTTTTCAACATGCTGGGATTCGCATTCATAGCGCCACTGCTTGAATCGTTCTGGGGGTCAAAACGGTTTACGACTTTTATCCTTGTTACGGGAATTGGTGCCGGCGTATTTAACCTTCTCGTCGACATGTGGTTCACCGGGGGTGCCATGGGCGGATACGGTACAATGGTTGGGTTTTCAGGCGCGCTTTACGGCGTGCTGATGGGATTCGGCATGTTGTTCCCCAACATGGAAGTAATGCTGCTGATCCCGCCGATTCCGATAAAGGCGAAATATCTCGTCATTTTGCTGGGCGGACTTACGTTCCTCATGGATCGAAGCGGTCAGATTGCGCACTTCACTCACCTTGGTGGCGTTATCTTTGCATTCATACTCATCAAGGCCTGGGGAAATTCCGGAGGAAGTCAATACTAGTATGTTAGACGAATTTAAGAACGCATTTCAGCGATATAATAACTCACACATTCAGTTGATCCTGATCAATGTGGCAGTGTTCCTTGTAATGATGCTTTTGTGGGTGCCAAGTGAAATCTTCGGCTTCCAGAATTTTTACAACATCATTTACAAACAATTCTCGATTCCACCAGGCATTTCTGAATTCCTGAGCAGACCATGGACCATTCTCACCTATGCCTTCATGCATGGTGGCATATTTCATATTCTGTTCAATATGCTTTTTCTGTATTGGTTCGGCCGCCTTTTTATTGAGTATCTCGGCAGCGACAAACTGGTTGCAGTCTACGTTCTGGGCGCCCTCGCCGGTGCGGTCTTTTATCTGCTGGCCTACAACTCTATTCCATTCTATGTCAGTAACCAACCCTCCGGGATGGTCGGCGCTTCCGCCGCTGTGCTCGCCATCGTCGTGGCAACGGCTACCCTATTGCCGGACTATACGTTCTTCCTTCTGTTGCTGGGGCCTGTAAGAATCAAATATATCGCCGCATTCGTCGTCATCTCATCGTACATCGGTTCAATTGGGTCAAATGCCGGTGGAAATCTTGCTCACCTCGGAGGAGCTTTCATCGGATTCGTCTATACGAAACAGTTGCAGGCAGGAGTGAACTGGGGTGGATGGATTACGCTTACGCTGGACTGGATCAAAGGTCTTTTCAAAGCGAAACCGAAGGTAAAGGTGAGTTATCGGAATCAGGAATACCAGGAGTACAGAAAAGCGTCCAAGCCCAATCAAGGGATAACACAGGCCGAAATCGATGCGATACTCGACAAAATTTCCGCCGGGGGCTACGAAAGCCTGACCAAAGACGAAAAGGAGAAACTCTTCAAGGCGAGTAAGAAATAATCAACTCTTGTTCGCGAGTTGCCCGCATGCGGCGTCGATGTCCTTTCCACGACTCTTGCGAATGCGGGTTGTAATCCCGTTTCTTTCCAGCAGGTCCATGTACATGTTCAGCGCGTCTTCAGATGCCTGCATGAATTCGCCTTCGTCGATGGGGTTGTACTCAATGAGATTCACCTTCGACGGAATAACTTTGCAGAATCGAAGTAAAGCACGGGCGTGCTCCTCAGAATCGTTTATGCCTTTCCAGACAACGTATTCGTAGGTGACCTTCTTCTTTGTTTTCTGATACCAATACTTCAAGGCGTCAGCGAGTTCGTCCAAAGGATTCGTGTCGTTGATCGGCATGATGGATGAACGAGTCTTATCCAGCGCGGCGTGTAGCGATACCGCGAGATTGAACTTCACATTGTCATCTGCCATCTTCATGATCATCTTGGCGATTCCAACCGTTGAAACGGTGATGCGCTTCGACGCCATGTTCAGACCTTTTTGGGAAGTGATTTTATCTATAGCGGAAATTACGTTTGCGTAGTTCAGGAGCGGCTCGCCCATACCCATAAATACGATGTTGGTCAGCGGTCTTCCGTACAGCGTTTCTGCCTGGTCGCGAATAGCAACTACCTGATCGTAGATCTCGTCCGGGGTAAGGTTACGCTGCCGCTTGAGCCGGGCGGTAGCACAAAATTTACACGCAAGACTACATCCCACTTGCGACGATACGCACGCCGTAATCCGCTTTTCGGTCGGAATCAGGACCGATTCAACGACAAGACCGTCGTGAAGGGTGACCGCATTCTTGACCGTACCGTCTGCGCTGCGTTGCATATGGTCGACCTTGATATGACGGATTGTAAAGTGGGTTTTCAGCAAGTCGCGAAGCGCTACCGACAAGTTTGTCATGTGATCAAAATCCCTGACGGCTTTGTTCCATAACCAATCGTATACCTGCTGGGCACGGAACGGCTTTTCACCATGCGTGACAAAGAACTCTTTTAGCTCTTCAAGCTTCAATCTTCTGATGTCTTTCTTTTCCGGCGCTGCTACCATGGTGCAAAGGTACGGAAGAGAACCAAAAACCGCTGAATTTGATTCCTCGTCACGGGATTTTCACGAAAACCTTGGTTTCACAGGCACGGGCGGAATTGGATATGATCAGCGAATCGGCTGTCAATCGCTCCACGGTGAAGGCTTCTATAATTGTCTTCGAACGCCTGTCAAGGATATACAATGCGTCACCGGTGAACTTGTAGAGGAGGGCTTTTGAATTATACGACTTTTTGTTGTTGATTATTTTAGTGCTTTCCTCAGCACTGTTGTTTTCCTTAAACTGGATGACTTGGATGTCCGCGGAGGAACGGCTTTTCATATCACTCACCAGTCCTGCTTCGTCATCTGACAACTCTTCCTCAATGCACGAAGACTGCCGCGTAAGCTGCCACTTTCCCACGATCGATTGGGCCAGGCTCGCAGTACCTGCAGCGCAAACGAAAAACGAAACCATCAACAGTGTTTTCATAGCATTTATCACGTAAACAATTTACTCAAAAAATGGCCCACTTAAATATTTCCCGCCGACGAAACGCCCCAATTTTTGAAAACTCGCATTTATAGTCGAAATTTTCGCCCTTCTTTAGTGTTATGGTGGCAAGCAACGCAATAATCCTTACCGGGGGATTCCTCAATACCGGGAATGCCAAAACAGCACACGGTCTTATTCGTGGCACGGAGAGGTTCAATATCGTAGGCGTTATTGACCACGTCAGTGCAGGCAAAGATGCAGGCGAAGTCCTCGACGGGAAAAAACGAAATATTCCAGTCTATGCGACGCTGAAGGATTTCGTAACTACCAGTGGTGAAAGCGCCAAATACTGTGTCATAGGGGTTGCGACAAAAGGTGGTGTGATACCACCGTCGCTGCACGACCTGCTCCGTGACGCCCTGCTCCACGATTTTAATCTTGTAAACGGCCTTCACGAATATGTGTCTGATATTCCAGACCTCAGCGCCCTCGCCGCAGAGCGCGGATTGGAAATCATAGATGTAAGGAAACCCAGGAAGTTCCGTGATCTTCATTTCTGGACCGGGAAAATTCTCGAAGTAAAATGCCCTAAGATCGCGGTGCTGGGTACGGATTGTGCACTTGGAAAAAGAACGACTTCTCGGTTTCTGGTGCAGGTAATGAGAAAGGCAGGCTACAAAGCGGAAATGATTTACACCGGACAAACCGGCTGGATGCAAGGCGCTAAGTACGGGTTTGTGTTTGACTCCACCCTTAACGATTTCATCTCCGGAGAAATGGAACACGCCGTAGTCAGTTGCTATCGCGATCTCAATCCGGACATCATTTTTATCGAAGGACAATCATCACTGCGCAATCCGAGTGGTCCTGCCGGTGCCGAATGGATCGTATCTGCCAATGCCGATGCGGTCGTGCTCCAACATGACCCTGCCCGCATTTGCTATAAGGATATGGACTATTATCCCGCTAAGGTTGCAACTCCGGCTGAAGAGATTGCGCTGATAAAAATGTACGGCGCTGACACCGTGGCGATAACCATTAATACCGGCCAGTTGGAAGAAGACAAAGCTCGCAAGATCGCGGCTGAATATGAGGCGGAACTCGGTATCCCGGCTGTGTTACCGCTCGAAGACGGCCTCGAAAGACTTGTTCCTCTTTTTGAAAAGATGATAAAGACCGCCAGGGCGACCGTGGCAGAAACAAAATAATCTCAAAACAAATGACGAAGATCAAAGAGGTCAATGTTTGGAGCGCCGACCTTGGCAACACCAAACCCTACACGATTGCGTTCAAGACGGTTACAGAAGTCCGTAACGTGTTCGTTGAAATTCTCCTGGACGATGGAACAACCGGTATTGGTGCGGGGAACCCGAGCGAATACGTGGTGGGTGAGACCATTGAACAGAGTATTGAGGCACTGGACCTCAGGAACCTGGAATATCTTACAGGCCGTGACATTCGCGAACTCAACCAGCTTACGTACGAAACCTGGAAGAATTTTCCGGATAATCCTTCGGCGCGTGCCGCAGTAGACATCGCGTTGTACGACGCCTTCACGAAACACCTGGGCGTCCCGCTGGTGAAGTTTCTCGGGCAAAAAATCAAAAAGCTTCCGACTTCAAATACGATAGGTATCAAGAATGTGGATGAAACACTGCGTGAAGCGCAGGACTATATTAAACGCGGATTCCGTGTTATCAAGGTGAAGCTCGGTAAGGATCTGGAAGAGGATGTCGAACGCGTAATGAAACTGCGGGAGAAGTTTGGAAATCAGATCGTGATTCGCATCGACGCCAATCAGGGCTACACCGTTGATCAAACGATTCAGTTTTATGGGCGTACCTATGATCTCGATATTGAACTGATTGAGCAACCTCTTCCTGCCAAAAGTATTTCCGAAATGAAAGGATTACCACCAGAGGTGCGCGAAGTTGTTGCCGCAGATGAATCACTGATCACGCCGATGGATGCAATTGAGCTGATTAAACCTCCGAAGGCCGCAGGCATCTTCAATATTAAACTCATGAAATGTGGCGGTATCAGCCAGGCACTGAAGATTGCCGATATCGCACTTCATGAATCAATTGATCTTTTCTGGGGATGTAATGATGAGAGTATCGTAAGTATAACGGCTGCCCTGCACGCCGCATTCTCATGCTCAAATACCAAATACATTGATCTGGACGGCAGTCTTGACCTTGGTAACGACATCGTAAAAGGAGGCTTTGTCCTGAAGGAAGGCTACATGTACTGCTCGGACAAACCCGGTCTCGGTGTAGAAAGAATTTGATGAAAAGAAAAGAGGCTGCAATTCGCAGCCTCCTTTGATTCTATTTGACCTTTACATTTTTGGAGAAGTATTTCTTGCGGAGGTCGTCGTATTTCTTCCGGTCCTTTATGGGAATTTCCTCGCCGTTAATACGCAACACACCCTCGTCATCCCAGTGCAGTTGTCGAATTTGTTCGCCTTCCTTAAGGTAGCCGTCGGCAATCAGTTCCTTTTTTAACGCCACCTGGAAAACTTCCATCTGACGTTGGACCTCCTGCATTTCAGCCTCGACTTTCTTAAAG
>JAEZDW010000473.1 GCA_023417955.1 Bacteroidota bacterium | reverse complement strand
AAACCATTAAGCAACTCGAAACTGCCGCGCCGCTTTCGCACCAGCGTGACTACGTTGACAATGAGACGCAGTCCGAAAAGGATTGCAATTGCTATGTAAAGAATCACCCCGTACCGTTCAATAGCAGAGAACCCTGATTCCTGTTCGAGAAAATCTCCCTTTTCATGTGGATCCGAACCAACAACGCCAGAGCTACTTACCTCGTAGACGTATTCCGAAATCTGATGCCGCAAACCAGTATCAGTAATTTCGAGTGATGGAATTACAAATGAAAGGACTACCGACACCACCAGATAATACCGGTTTAGAACAAAGAAAGTCGTGTGTCGCAACAATGTCCAGTAGAGCAAATAGAATACAGCGATGCAGACGCTGACTTCAAACAGGTATATCAGGCAGGTGTTCATGATGTCACTTCTTTTTACTCTTCAGTTTCCTGATCCGTACTTCAACCAGCTTTCGGATTTCCTCCAGCTCGGTCAGGCTCAGATCAGCATTTGAGAAATACGACACAATATTCGAAGGTGAACCTTTGAGATAATTTGATATAATCGGCTTCACCCTGTTTTTGAAATACGCCTGCTTCGATACCAACGGGTAATACCGGTTTATCTTACCAAACGTTTGATACCCGAGAAACCCCTTCCTGACAAGCACTCTTATTACTGTAGACACGGTAGTGTATGCAGGTTTTGGTTCCGGAAATTGATCGATAATGTCTTTAAGAAACCCCTGCTCCAGTGTCCATATGTACTGCATTACCTGTTCCTCGGCTTTTGTTAATTCACGAATTTCCATACCCAAACATATAACTATATTTATAGTCATACAACTATTTTTGTAATTATATTTAATAATATCAAGAATAGTATAACCAGACTATGGTGTTCCGACTACAGGCCGACACCCTCGTCTGTTGATCTGTTGGCCGGACATCCCCGGAAAATAAGGTTGCTGCGGAGTGCGAATTTCAATAAGTTCGTTCACAACCTTCCCGTTTATGGAGACAAGTGAGCACCCCAACGATTCACCCTTTTACGTCGGAATATGCATGGCCGGAGCGGTATCTGCCGGTGCATATACAGCAGGTGTCATGGACTACCTTTTTGAAGCGCTACATGAATGGGAACAGGCGCGGTTCAGAAATGAACCCGGCATTCCAAAACATCGTGTGGTTATTCCCATCATCGGTGGTGCCAGCGCAGGCGGAATGACAGCGATGATCAGTGCCGGAGCTGCAGTGAATCCATTGCCTCCGGTGACACGCGCCGATCAGGGAAATCTGCTGGACAATCGTTCAGAAAACCGATTTTATCATTCCTGGGTTGACCTCACTGGCGAAGACGTCTTCAATCAAATGCTTGAGACCAGTGATATTGGTAAAGGGAAGATACTCTCCTTGTTAAATTCACAATTCATCGAAAAGATCGCAACGCGTGCACTTATCATCGATCCTCTGTCACCGGTAAACCGGCCGTACCTCGACAAACATCTAAAGATATTTCTCACATTAAGCAATCTCCGCGGATTCTGGTACAACCTCTTTTTTCGCGGCGCTGATGATGAGAGGAGTTCATACTTTATTCATCGCCATAACGACTATGCCCGATTCGTTCTCAACCGAACCGAATACGCCAACGACGGGTGGATTCCGCTCGACTTCTTTACGGGGACATCAATATCTATCGCGCGGGATGCAGCCATGGCAACAGGCGCATTCCCATTGGGTCTGCAGGCGAGAAAAGTTCTTCGAGAGGCGCGCCATGTTAACGATATTTCCTGGCTGCGTGGCACGTTACTCAGAAACCCGCTACCTGATGGCGAGTACGAGTCGTTAACCGTCGATGGCGGCATGCTCAACAACGAGCCGTTTGAACACGTCCGTCAGGAACTTGCGGAACTAACGAATCAGCACGATTCAAAGTTGTTCAACAGCTTCAACGCTTTCCAAAGCACGATCCTGATGATCGATCCCTTTCCAGGGGTTGAACCGGATTATAAACCAGAGAACAGCCTGAAAGAAGTTGCGTTCGGAACACTTGGCGCCTTGATCAACCCGGCTCGGGTAAAACCAGATGCTCTACTTGACGCACTGGACGATGATTGCGCCGGGCAGTTTCTCATTGCGCCTACACGGAATGTGACGCAGCCAGATGGAAGTGAAGTCAAAGAAACAGGTGACCGCGCAATTGCGTGTGGCGCCTTCGGAGGCTTTTCCGGTTTCTTAAATAAAGAGTTCCGGATTCACGACTTTTTCCTTGGCCGGGCAAACTGCGAAAAGTTTCTGCGTGACCATTTCGTTGTTCCGGAGAACAGCACAAACATCATCGCCCGCGGTTATGCGTCACTATCACCCGAAGAACGCGCGCGCTTCTATTCGAAAAAGTTTAAGAACCGCGTGCCTATCATTCCTGTATTGAAGCCGCGCGGCGAAAAGTATCTGCCAACTTTTTCATCAAGCACCGATTGGCCGGCAATTCCCGAAAAAGTAGTTGACGACTTACGCGGTCCTATGAAGCGAAGGGTCGGATCCTTGATAATGAACCTCGCCGACTATAACACGTTCACGTGGCTGGCACTTGCAGCCGGGAACAGGATCATCCTTAGAAGGAAAATCGCCGGGGCGGTAATAGATGCCATCAAATCATCACTCGTTTCGCACAATCTCATCCGAAAACGCAAATAATTGTTGGCCCGGGCCTTTTGTGCGACCCGACTCAGGCATGCAATTTTTACAAATTAGCACACAACGGTTGTTCTAAACTTTAAAACAAATTTGTCATGACAAAAGGAAGCACAATACTACTGGCCGCTCTCGGCGGGGCAGCTCTCGCCGCTATTCTGGCCAACTTTCTGACCACTGAAAAGGGCAGAGAGTTTCTTGAGTCCGCTACCGGTACGATTAAGGATCTCTCCGGACGGGCTTCTGAATACGCCCGAAACAATCTTGGCGAGGTTCTTTCCGAAACCAAATCGAGTGTAGGGCAAGTGGTCAAGGATAAGATCGCACAACAACTACAGAAGTAGCGTTGAAGGAACCTCCGGGTTCCTTCTTCATGTTCATACTGTGGAGAAAATTGCTTCATACTCCTGCGCGCGTACCGCATTTTCGGCATCAGTTTATTACGTCGACAGCCTACCATGAAGCTTACTCAAGTGGCATGGACTGCTTCGGCAATTTTGCTGACTGCCGGCCTGCTTATCACACTCAATTTTGGAGGAATCGTTATAACACTTGCAGAACTCCTGCCATCTGCGAATGAGAACACGACGGCCTTTAATGTTGACCTCATCGAGCTCACCGGGCGTGAATTAATCTGGATAAGCCTTTCCACCTTCGTATGCGTCTTCCT
>JAEZDW010000385.1 GCA_023417955.1 Bacteroidota bacterium | reverse complement strand
CGAGCATAGATTGTTTTCGTCGGCGGGGTTTGACTTCTGCCAGATTGATTTCGGGACGACACCAAACATCGCGCCGCCATCCAGTTTGAAAAAGCCTGTGTTAATTACGTGTAGTTTCATAATGCTTTTGTAACGATTCTCACGACAGTGATGCCACCTTAAATAAAGAAGGCTGTAATCATACAGCCTCTGTGATACGAAAACTCACATCATCAATAACTATTCCTTCACAACACCCATGCTGCAGAACTTGTTGATGCGTTGTTCGATGCGTGCATCCGCCGGTATCTTGGCCAATTCGGCAGCCTGTTTAAGGATAACCTTCTTCACTTCGCCGGCCATCCATTTGAAGTCCGTATGCGCTCCGCCAAGAGGCTCCTTGATTATTCCGTCCACGAGCTTTAATGCATTCATATCCTTCGCGGTGAGCTTTAGCAACTCAGCAGCCTGCTCCTTGAAATCCCAGCTTCGCCAAAGAATGGTGGAGCAGTTCTCAGGCGAAATCACCGAGTACCAGGAGTTTTCCAGCATCATTACGCGATCGCCAATGGCGATTCCCAATGCCCCCCCTGAAGCACCTTCACCAATTACGATACAAATCACAGGAACCGTGAGCATAAACATCTCTTTCAGGTTGCGCGCGATGGCTTCACCCTGACCGCGTTCTTCCGCTTCAAGTCCGGGAAATGCACCAGGCGTATCTATGAAGGTGACGATAGGTTTATTGAACTTCTCTGCGATCTTCATAAGACGCAACGCCTTGCGGTACCCCTCCGGGTTCGCCATTCCAAAATTGCGCAGTTGGCGTTGCTTGGTATTGCGACCTTTCTGCTGGCCGATAAGCATAAACGTCTGACCGTCAATGGTGCCAAGACCACCGACCATCGCTTTGTCATC
Source organism: Bacteroidota bacterium (assembly GCA_023417955.1). Taxonomy (GTDB): domain Bacteria; phylum Bacteroidota; class Bacteroidia; order Cytophagales; family Cyclobacteriaceae; genus Ohtaekwangia. Next base: position 9,635 of record JAEZDW010000385.1, on the reverse strand, counting down.
CGCGACACTGCGATCGCCATGAAGCTCGATGAAGTCGGTCGTGATTTCGTAAATGTAGTCCAAAGTATAGGGCCGGTCCGGGTGACGGCTAAGCTGTACCCTTTGCCAACCGGTCAGGTTTTCAAAGGTTTCCTTTTTCAGCTCGTTGATTTTCTTCTCGAGGGCTTTTACCGCAGTCTGAACGTCGACGTCGCTCACACTGGCTAACTGCTTCATATCCCGAAGCTTGGATTCCAATTCGGCGATTGGTTTCTCAAAATCCAAAAGCATTCCATCTCTGTTTTAGGTGCACAAAGTTAAGAGTATTGCGAACATACGGTAGGAAATGGGGAATTATTAGCTGGAAGAGCCAAAAACGCGTTTTTCCTGAACGATTCACCTGAGTTCGCGAGTCAATGACTATAATTTTCTTAACAATATTCTTGAGGCATTGACCATCTATCAGGCTGTGTTCCTGATCCTTTGAATGCCCTGAAGATGTTATCGCGAGTCCATTTTGGAATGGAATCCTGTGACGAAATCGGAGATCAAAATACTAGCGCCCGCAAGGATTGTCTGCCTTCGTTTGCCGGGGGTTCTTCGGCGAGGTGCAGCCGTCAATGATTTGTCTATGGGGGTGGCTCGAAACGAAATTCATCATGCAGTCCTAAGCGCAGAAATCGAGGATTAATATCCAAGACTATCTTAGTTGAAGAGCTCAACAAAATTGTGTTAAACCAATTTTTTTTAAGCAGGCTTTGGAGAAAACAACGCCAAAGTTATCTTTGCACTCCATTTCAGACGGGCTGCGTCCCAAATGGAATGAAAAGGACCGGTAGTTCAGCTGGTTAGAATGCCTGCCTGTCACGCAGGAGGTCGCGGGTTCGAGTCCCGTCCGGTCCGCAGAAGCCCTGGAAGTATCCGGGGCTTTTTTGTTTTGTGTGATTATAATTTGCTACCGTTATGAGTTATTATGTTTACATCATCGAGAGCCTCTCGAATGGGTCATTTTACATTGGCTCAAGCGACAACGTTGAACGTCGTGTAAGACGACACAATTCCGGGTATTCACGATATACGAAGAGACATCGACCTTGGAAGCTAGTTTACACTGAAAGACATCCTTCAAAAACAGAAGCGTTGAAGCGGGAACGATTCCTTAAACGTCAGAAGAACAGGGAATTTTATTTGCGATTGATTAAGGGGGGTGGTTAGAATGCCTGCCTGTCATCCCGAGCACTCGGGACGGGTTCGAGTCCCGTCCGGTCCGCAAAAGCTCTGGAAGTATCCGGGGCTTTTTTTATTATAAGCCTTTAGACTTTTTCGGCATATTTGTCTTGGCCGAGAAGCGATCCTCGCCCCCCGGCAGGGATAAGCATGCTTACTTCCCATTTTTTATCGTTTCCCCGGAATCATCGCGAGCAATCCAATTCAACGCGTCGTACTACAGCTTTAAATGCGAAGGGTTCTTGATGGCTTAAATTGTGCCGAATAGAATTAGTAAATTCACTTTGGTCGCAGAGAGATCGTCGACCGCCCGGGAAGGATAAGCATGCTTACCTTCCCATCTTTTCCCTGCCGAAACCAGTACCCTTTCCGTTGTCAATACTTAAAATGAAACTCTCCAATAATATTCGAACTATCCCAGGTGTTCTGCTTGTTGTTCGACAACTTCAGCACGTTGGCACGCACCTCCTTGAATACCTGCTCAATAGTCAGGCCTTTCTTCTTCATCGCTTTCAATACTTCCTGGGTATAGAGTCCATTACGACCATTGCCGTCCTGGGCGACTGAACCTGGTGCTGTAGCATATGCAATAAAGGTACCGCGAGCTCTTTTCATTTCACCCAATCCGGAACGACCCACTGATCGCGTAAGCGCCGGGAATGGATTATTTCGGCACGCATCCAGGATTACAATGTTCATCCTCGTACGCGAACGCTCCATGTTATTCAGCACCATGCGTTGGATTGGAAAACAATAACGCGGAATATCATCTTCGTACTGAACGGTAGCGTCCGCCGGAACGAGGTAGTTTTCATCATCAAACATCACGCCGTGACCGGCAAAGTAGAATAACCCGACCGTGTTTTCAGCATCGCCCCCGTCGAGCTTTTCCTTAAAGCGCATCAATGCAGCGCGAATTTGCCCATAGGTCGCATTGGTAAGCAGATCCACTTCGAAATTTGACGCTTCAAGTTCTTTGGCCATGTCCTGCGCATCGTTCACAGGATTCTTCAATTCACCAATTGACTTTGGATACTTCGATACGCCAACTACCAGCGCATAGCGTTTTTCGTTGCGATAGAATTCTTCCAGACTTATACCTGATGACGCATCGGCTATTACTACCTCCGGTTTTACTTCCTTTTTTTCCTCCTTTACAACCGGTTTAGGATTTGACTTCTCGGTTTTCGGTTTCGACTTCTGGGCCTGCGCACGATCGTCAACTGTAACTTTCTTGACCGGCTCTGACGTCTTTGCAACGGACTGACTATTACCCTGAGTAACAGGCTGATTGTTCTGCGCTACTTTCTTGTCTTCCGTTGCTTTGGCGCGCGGTGACGAATAAGGCGCGTTCAGCCTGTCAAGTTCTTTTTTAAGTTCGGACTTTCCGGGATTCAGCGCGAGTCCGTCCTGGAAGTCGGCAATAGCAAGGGGCTTGTCCCCCATCCTTTCGTAGATCAACCCGCGTTCGTGGTAGAGTTTTACCCGCGCTTCATTGTCGTTCAACTCGCGGATGGCGCTTTTGTAGCTGTGTACCGCGTCTTCATTTCGGCCCGTCTTGTCGTGGCATTTTGCCATGAACCAGTAAATGTTTCCGATGTTGTCATGTCCGCGCAGCACCGTTTCTTCAAAATCCGGAACCGCTTCCGCGAAGCGATTCAGCTTGTAGTACGAAAGTGCGCGCAGGTAAAATACATCAACATCAATTGTCTTGTCGCGGGTTGCTTTGGTAAGATATTCAGAGAAGTAGCGAATCGCATCCTCGTATTTGCCGGACGTGTAACTGTCATGGCCCTTTTCATACAACTTGAACTGCGCATGAACAGGAGCGAAAGCGATGCCGGCAAGCAATAAAAAAATGGATATCTTCTTATTCACCTCCATTACTTAAGAAAAATCTAGAAGTTAAACGATATTCCAAATTGCAGATTGACTGAAGGAAAACCTTGTTCAATAATAGGAAATTCTGCATCCATAGAGTTAAGGCTGTTTCCCTCATACTTCTTGGTACTCACGAATGAAACCGGGAATGTGTAACCGAAGGCAGCTTGCACGTAGAAGGAAACGTTCTTTGCAGGGAAGATTTCGATACCGGGTCCAACGAATATGCCGCCCGTTACGCGGGAATCTTTTTTGAGTTTGTCGCTTATTGTAATTCCTTCAGCTTCCCAGGTAGGATCTCCTGCTTCCCAGGGAACCTGAACAGCATTGTATGCTCCGTCAATTATTTCCTCTTCGGAATAGAAGCCGTCGAAGTCATAATCTGGTACCCAAAATAAATAAGCTGTACCCTTCACCGCTGTCCGACTAGCCATTGTAAGGAAAGGTTTCGCGAACGCGTACACCGACACCTTTGAGTTGTCCATAACGGGAACAAGGTTGAACTTCAGATTCGCGGCGAGCGAAACAAGATTCATGTCGCCACCCTTGAAGTCGACGTACATTGCGAGCCAATAATCATAGTATCCATCAGTGATAGTTTCATCTGAGATAAACGAATTGTTCACGCCGGTTTTCTCCGGATCGTATTTGAAGCTCATATAAGAAAGCGATCCTCCCAGCGAAACCACCCGGTTGAGACGACTCATATAACCGAGCTCAACGTTTAATCCCGTACTATAATCTCCAATGTTTTTGCCGAGTGTGAATGACGGCCCTATGCCGAGAAAAATCCCTTTATCAAGATCAATACGATCGCGCTTTGTGATGTTTCCTTCATCCTGGGCGCTCACTGAAATGATAAAAGCAGATAAAGCAACTAACAGACAGATGTGTTTTTTCATGTATGGTGGGGTTAAAGGTCACGATATTTCTATAAGTGCTGTGTCTCAAAACTTGAAATAGAATTCGCCAATAATATTGGAGCTGTCCCACGTGTACTGCTTTTCTCCTGAAAGACGGAGTACGTTCATCCTTACCTCTTTAAACACCTGCTCAATTGTCAATCCCGGTTTGCGGAGTGCCTTCAGCAGCTCCTGTGTATAAAGGCCGTTGCGCCCGCTGCCATCCGACGCCACTGATCCGGGCGCCGTTGCATAGGCGATAAAGGAACCGCGCGCTCTTTTCATTTCGGCAAGTCCCTGATTGACCGACCTCGTCGTTGCCGGGAATGGATTGTTCCGGCATGCGTCAAGGATAATAATATTCATCCGCGAGTTTGTGTTCTCCATTTGGCCCAGCACCATCCTTTGAACAGGGAAACACATCCGTACGATGTCGTCTTCGAATTTGACATTTGCGTCAATCGGAACGAGATAGTTTTCGTCCTGATACTGGACACCATGACCGGCATAATAAAACAATCCCACGGTCTGATCACGCGGTCCGTTGGCAAGCTGACTCTGAAACTTGCGCATCGCCTCGCGAATCTGAATATACGTGGCATTGGTAAGCAGCTGGACTTCAAAGTCTGACTTGCGCAACTCAGTGGCTACATCCGTAGCATCATTCACAGGATTCTTCAGGTTCCCGATTTCCTTGTTGTAATTCCCATTACCGATGACGAGCGCATACCTTTTTTCGTCTTTGTACGCTTCAGCAAGTGCCGAAACCATCGTTGCTGCTGAGCTTTGACGTGGCTCTTCTTCCGCCTTAGGTTTTTCTGCAGGTTTCTTCTCTGATTTGGTTTCTGTCTTGTTTGTATTTTCCTGCCGTACCGGAGGGTTATTATTCTTGACGATCACTTGTGTGTTCTTGTCCTCCTTATCGGACTTTGGCTGAGTGGTCTTGGGAGATGTTGTCGGCGTCGTAACTTTTGAATTCCTTGATTTCGCCGATGCCATATCCTGCTGGGCGAGGTCTTTCTTTCCAAGCTTCGTATAAAACGCAGAACGATCAGCCAGGATTTCAGCAGAGAGTTTGCGATTGCGTTCCGCAGCGGCGAGGGCGTCCCGGTAGTTGTCTTCCGCACCCTGGGTATTACCTAGTTTTGCCTCACAACGGGCGCGATACCAGTAGATTGTGGCCTTGTTGAAATGATCCAGTTTCAGGCTCTCATCGAGATCCAACAATGCGTATTTGTAGTTTCCGAGATGGAAATAGGATTGCCCCCGATAAAAATAAAGGTCCTCATTGAAGCGTTTATTATGATCAGGATTGGCTAGTATTCCTGTAAAAAGGTCCACTACTGCCTGATATTCGCCGGCTTTGAAATGTGCAACGCCTTCGTCGAAGGTTTTGTGGTCCTGGCCGGAGACCCCGACCACCGGCAAAAGCATGATGGCAAGCAAAAGGTGCCTGAACGTTCGGATAGGGAATCGCATAATAAACAAAGATAATATACGCGAAGCTAAAATTACCGTTGCCCGGAAACTCCTGCAAACTTTAAAAATGATACCTTTGCCCAGCCGAACCGGAATGAGAAAGTTAATAACTCTAGCCTTATTAGTCTTTTTTTCGTCTCTCCTGCCGTCCTGCAGTCGTCATTCCGGTCCTACTACCACTGTCGTAAAGCCCAAATACCAACATCGCTTCTTCGATCGAAAGAGAGACAAGCGCGTAAAGCGGACAAAAACCGTCAAAATGAAGAGTTGAGGCTAGTTCAGCCCTTTTAATGAGAGGTCGATCATTTTCCTGAAGAAATGCCGCAACGGTGCCTGCTGATTTAAATGCGCAACGAGAATTCCGCCATAAAGCAGGGACGAAATGACATTTGTGATGTCGCGTGTGGATGTTGATTTCGTGATCTCTTTCCGGAAAATAGCTTCCAATGCAAACTTCTCGATCATTTGGTCCAGTGAAAGGATCTCGAGCGATGTAATACTTGCTACATCCGGATACAGCAGCTTTTTCTCCTCAGGTTTTACAGCAAAAGGCTTCGGCGTGCGCTTCGCATCCGACAAGTACGCGAGCAAACTCAGCACAAAGCCGGGACGTTCATCAAATTCGTCGCTGATCTTGTCAAACAGAAAGAATATGCCCTGCATTCCTTCCCGCGGCTTCTGAAGTAATTCCACACAACGGTTGAGACACCAGATGCGGAAGTAGTACATTAGGATGTCTTCCTTTTGCGGGAAGTATTTAAACAACGTCACTTTCGATATCCTCACCTTCTGGCAGATGTCGTCCACATATAAATCATCAAACGACTTCTTGCCAACCAGCTTAAGTGTGTTGTCAAGGACCTGGATCTTCAGCCGCGCTGCCTTTTCTTTCCGGAGGCTCATTTCGATGTGTTATTATTTAACCGGGGCCTATTCCTTCCTCTGGTTAACTTTTTGGAACAGAGGCGGAATTAATACTTTTGGCGTGACAATACCAATACAGGGAAAGATGAAGTGCTTTATTCCGCTTTTACTCGCCGGAACACTGGCTGCCTGCAAATCCGATAATCTCACAGTTCGAGACGTGCAGCCGGTAATTGCCGATTCGGCGATGGTCGTTTCGGCACATCCATTGGCTACAAAGGTGGGCGTTGATATACTCAAACGCGGTGGCAATGCCGTCGACGCCGCTGTTGCCGTACAGTTCGCGTTAGCCGTCGTTCATCCTGCTGCTGGAAACCTCGGCGGTGGCGGATTTATGATCTATCGCGAAGCTGGTGGCACAGCGTACTCCCTTGATTACCGCGAAAAAGCTCCTGAACGAGCCGAAACCAATATGTTTCTGGACGACTCATTAGCTGTGATCCCCGGGTTGAGTGAGACCAGCCATTTGGCAAGTGGCATTCCGGGAAGCGTGGCCGGGATGTGGGAGTCCCATCAAAGGTTTGGTTCGCTTCCATGGAAAGACTTGGTCGAGCCTGCTATCTCGCTGGCAGCCAATGGCTTTCAGCTCACCGCCCATGAAGCCGACGGGCTGCTTTCCATACAGGAGGAACTCAAAACGAACAATACGGTTGTCCCTGATTACCTGATAGGCGACTGGAAGGAAGGCCAACTAATTGTAATGACAGACCTGGCCCATACACTTGAGCGTATTCGGGATCAAGGTGCCGATGGATTCTATTCCGGAAAGACAGCGGACCTGATCGTTGCCGAGATGATTCGCGGTCGCGGCCTTATCTCACACAGCGACCTGCTCAATTACAAGGCTGTCTGGAGGACCCCGATACGTGGCACATATAAAAGCTTCGACGTAATATCAATGCCACCTCCGTCCAGCGGGGGCGTTGCACTCTTGCAGCTGTTGAAGAGTGTTGAGCCCTACCCGATTCGAGAATGGGGTCACAATACGGCGCAGACGATTCACCTCTATACGGAGGCGGAACGCCGCGTGTATGCCGACCGGGCCGCGCATCTTGGGGATCCGGACTTCTTTGATGTTCCCCTCACCGAAATACTCAGCGATAGCTATATCCGTACGCGCATGGATTCATTCGACGAAGATCGCGCGACTCCCAGCAATACCGTGAAAGAAGGTGTGCTACATTCATATGAATCAGAACAGACCACACACCTTTCAATTGTCGATGCAAAAGGGAATGCTGTTGCCGTTACAACAACGCTGAATGACAGTTATGGTAGCCGGATCGTTGTTGCTGGCGCGGGTTTCCTGCTGAACAACGAGATGGACGACTTCAGTCTAAAACCCGGTCACCCAAACATGTACGGGGCAATCGGTGGAGAGGCTAACAAAATCCTGCCGGGAAAGCGAATGTTGAGTTCAATGACGCCTACGATCCTTGAAAAAGACGGAAAGCTGTTCATGGTTGTCGGTACTCCCGGCGGAACCACAATCATCACGTCTGTTTTTCAGACCATCCTGAACGTTATTGACTTCGATATGAATATGCAACAAGCTGTCTCAGCGAGTCGCGTGCATGCACAATGGTTGCCGGACGAAATACAAATCGAAAGAAATGCGCTTGACGGTGACGCTGTTAAATTGCTTGAGCAGAAAGGACATCGCACAACTTTTCGCTCACCATACGGCCGAGTTGACGCTATTCTGATTCGCAGCGACGGCAAGCTTGAAGGCGGTGCCGATCCGCGTGGGGATGATTCAGCGTCAGGCTACTGATGGCTGGGCCTGCACTTCCTTTAGCTCTGGTTTATAGCGATTCGGAATTTCTATGTTAAACGTGGTTCCCATCCCGTGTACCGACTCTGTTGAAATACGGCCGCCCAGTTTTTCGATGGTTTCCTTTACAATGTAAAGTCCAAGTCCCGCGCCCTCACTCTTTTCAGTTGCACGGAAGAACATATCGAAAATGCGATTCACAAGGTCTGAAGAAATACCAATACCATTATCTGAAAAACGAATGGTGGCATGCCCTTTTGTAACTTTTGCCTCGACTCGCACGAACTGATTTTCCTTACGCTCATCACGATATTTGATAGCGTTCGAAATAAGGTTGTTCAGAACAACGGCGACCCGGTTAGGGTCGGAATAAAACGGCGCCTCTTCCGAGACTTCTACAATCTTCTGAATCTGATCGCTTCCTTCATGATATCGAAGCCGCTCAAATCCGTCCTCGAGAGTTCTTGCAAGATCAACCTTATCAATGTTGATTTCGGATCGCGCGTTACGTGAATAGTCGAGGATTTCCTTCAAGGTGTCATCAAGTTTATGGATGCTGTGCTCCATCATCGAAAAGTAACTTAACAAAACCGCCGTATCCTGTTCTGCTCTTTCAACTTCAATATGCGCCAGCCGCAACAAACCGAGAACAGACATCAACGGCGCTCTCAGGTTATGCGAAACGCTATAAACAAAACTGTCCAGTTCCTGGTTAATCTTCACCAGTTCTTCATTTTGTTTCCTGAGCGTTAGTTCGGCAGTCTTGCGTTTCAGCTCGATGTTTCGCTGACGCAGCGCATTCACAATTGCTGATGGCAGACGAACAAGGTTCGACTTAAGCACATAATCGTCAGCGCCCTGCTTCAAACACGAAACCGCGAATTCCTCCGAGACGGTGCCGGTTACGAGAATAAAGGGAATGTTAAGCGCATTCTTGCGGCAGAGTGACAACGCTTCCACCGAGTTGAATTGAGGCAGCGCATGGTCAGAGAGGATCACATCCGGGAGAAAGTCATCAAGTGCCTTGATGTATTCTTCCTTCGTGTCAACAGGATAACTATTAAACTGAATTCCTTCCTTACGCAGGACGTGCTCGATGAGGCCAATATCCTCAGGCACATCTTCAAGCATAAGTATCTTCAACGCTCTTTCCATAGCCGGTCGATTACACTACAGCAGACGGTCTGTTATGGAAAACAAACCTATATTGAAACAGCCTTACCAAATTTATCAAAGTTCAAAGGCTTTTCAACTCTCCTCATATACGTTAATACCTTTCCATGGCCTCACGTTCCTCGGGCATGGCCATTATCACGATAACCGGGATTATTTTCCGGCGAGAACCTCTCACGGCCCGTGAATCACGGTTCTGCCGTACCACCGTCTGACTGTCAGAAAGCAGTGTTAAATTTCAATGCCTCTCGCTCGACACTTTTCAGATTTTGAAAATTCACGGTATTGGGGTGCAT
>JAEZDW010000356.1 GCA_023417955.1 Bacteroidota bacterium | reverse complement strand
CGACCGCACCTGGGCTCACCACAAGGATATTCTTTTTGGCGGCGAGGCCTGATCACGTTATCACTTAGAATAATATTTTAAACCGTTAGCTGATGAATACACCTTTTTCCGGCCTACAGAAAAAGTTTGGCTATTCCGCTTTCCGTCTCGAACAGGAGCGCGTGATAAAAACAGTACTTGAGAAAAAAGACACCTTCGTGCTCATGCCCACAGGTGGTGGCAAGTCGCTGTGTTATCAAATACCCGCGCTTTTGTTTGAGGGGATCACCATCGTTGTTTCTCCACTTATTGCGTTGATGAAGGATCAGGTTGATACCCTTCGTGTAAATGGCATTGAAGCGGCGTACCTCAACTCGACGCAATCGTACCAGGAACAGCAACGAATACTGGAGCGTGCTACTGCAAACGAAATCAAACTGTTATATCTGGCGCCCGAAAGGCTTATCCGATACGAAGAGCGCGACGGCGCGCGCGTTAATGCAGGTCCATCTCAATTGATGGAATTGTTGCAGCGTATGAAGATTTCGCTGCTCGCGATCGATGAAGCACATTGTGTTTCCCAATGGGGACACGATTTTCGTCCCGAATATCTGATGCTTTCCCATGTTGCGCAGTTGCTGCCCAATACGCCGGTCATAGCCCTTACTGCTACTGCCGACAAGCTGACACGCAATGACATCGTTGGAAAACTCGGTTTAAGAAATCCGTCAATTTTCATTTCGAGTTTCAACCGCCCAAACATTCGCTACTCTGTTGAGGATAAACGAGGATCCAAGGAACACCTTCTAAGTTTTCTAAAGAGTCACGGGGAAGAGTCGGGTATTATCTATTGCCTTTCCCGCGCGTCTACCGAGGCGCTTGCCAATGAGTTGTCGGAGCATGGCTTGTCGGCACTTCCCTATCACGCAGGTATGGATCGCGATTTACGAGCTGCCAACCAGGAGAAGTTTCTGCGTGATGAGGTCAAGATCATAGTTGCTACCATCGCATTCGGCATGGGTATCAATAAATCGAACGTACGGTATGTCGTACACATGGACCTGCCGAAGAACATTGAGGGCTACTATCAGGAGACCGGTCGCGCCGGTCGCGACGGACTGCCAAGTGAGGCGCTGCTTTTCTTCTCATATGGCGATGTCAACAAAATGAAAAAGTTTGCGCAGATCGACGGGAACGAGGAGCAGACGCAAATTGCGCTGGACAAACTGGATCAGATGGCTGCTTATGGCTCGCTGAATTCATGCAGGCGTAAATTTCTGCTTAACTATTTTGACGAAGAAGCCGACGAACATTGCGGCAATTGCGATATATGCCTGTCGACTATTGAACTGTATGACGGCACTGAACACGCTCAAAAGGTTTTCTCAGCGATCACACGTCTTGAAGAGCGTTTCGGCGCCGGATATATAATTGACTTTCTGCGTGGCACCGGCGGTTCAAAGATTTATGATTTTCATCGCGCCTATCCAACATTCGGTGTGGGATCGGATCTCAGCAAAGATGAATGGAATTCGATCATCCGGGACTTGATACAACGAGGCTACCTTACAAAAACACGCGGGCTGTACCCGCTGCTTCAGCTTAATGACAAGTGCCGCGAGGTTTTGAGAGGGGAGGCGAGGGTGATGCTTACGAAATCGAAGACGGTTGCAGAAAATGTTCAGAACACGGGATTGAGCTACGAGAAGAAACTCCTGCAACTGTTAAAAGAAGTCAGAACGCGAATTGCCACTGACGAAAACATTCCGCCGCATGTGGTTCTTTCTGATGCTTCGCTGATGGAAATTGCAACGTACCTGCCATTCAACAAAGGACACTTCCGGCAAATTACCGGCTTTGGTGAAATGAAGATCGAGCGATACGGAAGATATTTCTGGCAGGTGGTCGCCGACTACTGCACGGAACACGGACTCTCCTGCCGGATGGGCTTGAAGGTAACGAAGGTAAGACGCGATCGCCCCGAGCGGGAGACAGATACGAAGCGCAGGACACTTGAACTCTTTCGAGAGGGACACCAGGTCGAAAAAATTGCTGTCTTACGCGGGCTTGCAGTATCGACTATCGAAACGCACCTCGCGTATTATGTGCAAACCGGTAAAGTCCAAATTGAAGAACTTCTTGAACCCGACGATGTTGCTGCTATTCGCCGTGCCATTGAACGCGCAGAAAGTCCGATGCTTTCCGTAATTCGACAGTCTCTCCGTGATGAGTACAGCTTCGGTCAGATTCGTTTGGTGCTGGCGTCGAATCAACGAGAGAAAAATGAAGTTGCGTCGTATCGCACCTGAACGGAGGAACGATTGGAAATACTCAAATAACCTGTCATGTATCTGAATTGCCACACATCGCTAAGCTTCCGGTACGGCACGCTTACCGCGGATGAATTATTAGGAGAGGCGCAGCGATGTGGTGTTCGCAAGCTTGTTGTCACAGAGATCAACAACACAGCTTCTTATGTTGAACTGATGCGGGTCATCCGGCAGGCTCAGCGCGCCGCAGAAAGCGGGGATTCGAGGAACATAAAAGCAGACTTCCCTGATGTTGCAGTAGGCATTGAATTCAGACGGGAGAGTCAGTTGTTATATGTGGGGATTGCAAGAAACAATAACGGGTTCGAGGAACTCAATCGTTTCCTTTCTTTTCACAATCGGGATGGGCGGCGTCTTCCAGCATCCGCCCCGCCCTTTGTGAACTGCATCGTAATCTATCCCTTCCGGAAAATAGAACCGGAAAAGCTGCGCGAAAATGAATTTATTGGAATCAGGCTTTCGGAGATTGCTGCCCTTGCCATAGACAAGACATACTTGTCCTACAAATCGAAGTTGGTCCTGTTGCAGCCGGTGACTTTCAAAGACAAGATTCAGTATAATATTCACCGCCTGCTGCGCGCGATCGATACAAATACACTTTTGAGTAAACTTCCGTCTAATGAGCAGGCTGATGCGGACGAGGTAATGATTCCTGAATCTCATTTGGAGGAGCGGCTTGCAGACTTCCCCGAAATCGTAGCCAATACACGTGCGATCCTTTCCGCATGTAGCGTTGGCGTCGAGTTCGGAACTGACAAAAATAAAAGCAGCGTTACAGGCAGTGCGGATGGTGATTGGGCATTGTTGATGTCGGAGGCGAGGTTAGGATTCGATCGCCGTTATGCCTCGTCTGATGAAATGCTGCGCGAACGATTTGAACGGGAACTCCGCATTATTCGATCAAAACAATTCGTAGCGTACTACCTGATTGCATATGATCTGATCCGGTTTGCCAGATCAAAAGGGTTTGCCTACGTAGGGAGGGGCAGCGGAGCAAACAGCATGGTCGCATACTGCCTCGGAATTACAAATGTTGATCCTGTTGAACTTGACCTTTACTTCGAGCGATTCCTAAACGAGGAACGAACCACTCCGCCGGATTTTGACATAGATTTTTCCTGGGATAATCGTGATGCGATCTACGAATACCTCTTCGGCAAATATGGATTCGAACATACGTGTCTGCTCGGCACGCATGTTACTTTTCAGGAACGGTCGCTGCTCCGTGAACTTGGAAAAGTGTTTGGTCTTCCGAAAGACGAGATTGAAGCAATGGTTGAAAACCCACGCGCGATGGAACACCGTGATCATATCACGGAATTGATTTTTAAGTACGCACGACTAATGAAAGACATGCCCTCCAACTTTTCGATTCACGCGGGAGGTGTATTAATCACTGAAAAGCCCATCTATACCTACTGTCCGACAGACGTGCCTGCCAAAGGTTATCCGGTTTCCCAACTCGAAATGCATGCCGCTGAAGATCTTGGCATTTTTAAATTTGATATTCTCAGCCAACGCGGTCTCGGTCACATTAAGGAATCCGTAGCAATTGTCAAAAAGAACCGTGGGATCAAGATCGATATCGATCGTTTCCATGAGTTCAAGGAAGATGAAACTATTAAGAATCTGCTTCGAAACAGCGATACCATGGGTTGTTTTTACGTGGAGTCGCCTGCTATGCGTATGCTTTTGAAGAAACTTCGCTGTGAAGATTATCTTACGCTCGTTGCAGCAAGTTCGATAATCAGGCCCGGTGTTGCGAGCTCCGGAATGATGCGTGCTTACATCGAACGGTTTCACATGGTTCGAAACGGCCAAAAGTATGAATCCATTCACCCCATAATGGACGAACTGATGCGTGAAACTTATGGGGTAATGGTCTATCAGGAAGACGTTATTAAAGTGGCACATCATTTTGCCGGCCTCACGTTAACCGAGGCCGATGTTTTGCGGCGTGGCATGTCGGGAAAGTACCGCTCGCGACGGGAGTTTTCAAACGTAAAAGAGAAGTTTCACGCAAATTGCGTGGAGCGAGGTTACGCACAGCACGTGATCGATCGCGTTTGGTATGAAGTTGAGAGTTTCGGCGGATACTCGTTCGCGAAAGGTCATTCTGCGAGCTATGCCGTCGAGAGTTACCAAAGTCTTTACCTCAAGGCACACTTTCCACTTGAGTTCATGGTTGCAGTAATCAATAACTTCGGTGGCTTTTACAAAACGGAATTCTATTTTCATGAGGCGCGAATGAAAGGCGCGCAAGTTCAGGCCCCATGCCTCAATAACAGCGATTATCCAACCACGATCTGCGGCGACTGCATTTACGTGGGTTTCATTCACGTGAAGAGCCTGGAAGCCGCAATTGGACGCGAAATAGCTATCGAGCGAAAACGAAACGGACCTTTCAGAAGTATGCATGACGTTCTCAGGCGCATTCCGATGGGGCTCGAACAGGCTCGGATTCTTATTCGCGTCGGTGCAATGCGCTTTGCCGGAAAAAGCAAACAGGAGTTGCTGTGGGAAGCAATGCTTTACTTTAGCCAAACGAAGACCAGAACTCCTGCGGGTGGACTTTTTGACGTTGACCCTGCAACATATCCTCTACCGGCACTGCAACGTGAATCGATTGAAGATGCATTCGATGAAATTGAGCTGCTCGGTTTTCCACTATGTAATCCATTTGATCTGCTCGCCTCTTCAGACTATGGTGACACCGTCGCAAATGAGCTGCTGAATAATACCGGGCGAAGTATACATATTGTCGGATACCTCGTCACGGTAAAAGCAACACGCACGAAAACGAGACAGACAATGAATTTTGGTACTTTCATCGATCATCAGGGCCACGTTTTTGATACGGTGCATTTCCCTGACATCGCCCAACGGTTCCCTATGCG
>JAEZDW010000333.1 GCA_023417955.1 Bacteroidota bacterium | reverse complement strand
ACAGGCTTGCCTTCGATGGTAACGTCATCAGAGAATTTGATTGTGGTTCCATTGTTAGCGCCAGTTCTCCAGATCTTGCCATAAGGAACGAGGACTGTGGCATCTGTTCCAAAGATTTTGCGACCCTTCGCACGTGGACGGAAGTAGTTGATTGAAATGTCAGTAAGTCCCACTTGTGTTGAAACAGACGCCGGCGGACTTGCAGCCGGTGTTTGAATTTGTGCCTCGAGCAATACGCATGTACACAGGAAGGCAATTACAAGAATCGATTTTTTCATGTTGGGTTTGTTTTAGTTTTCGTTTCTTTGGCGGCGCCAAATATAGGAATTCTTTTTACTTGGGAAATCGGTGTTAATGAGGCTGGCTGATAGCTTTTACCAACGGAATGATGTAGTCCAGATTGCCAGGGACTTACTCGGAAAAACGCTGTTTACAAATATCGATGGGGTGGTGACCGGTGGTGTGATTGTCGAGACTGAGGCCTATTCCTGGAAAGAACGCGGGTGTCATGCATATGGTAAGAAGAAGACGCCGCGCAACGCCGTGATGTTTGAGGGTGGTGGTCTGACCTACGTTTACCTTTGCTATGGCATGCATCATCTCTTCAATGTGGTCACCAACGTGGCCGACCTACCGGAGGCTGTGCTCGTTCGGGCACTGGAGCCGACGCATGGCGTCGCAGAGATGGAAGTTCGGCGGCAGGGTATCCGCTCGCCGATTCAACTCACCTCTGGTCCCGGCAAACTGACCAAAGCCTTAGGCATTGACAGAAAAATGAACGGAAAAAACCTTGGTGGTGATGATATTTGGATTGAGCAAAGCGATTTCAGCGTCGGGCCCCGCTCCATTGGTCGAGGCCCTCGCATTGGCATAGATTATGCCGGTAAGGATGCATTGCTGCCCTGGAGATTTTTTATCAAAAAGAATCCGTGGGTAAGCGGTGTTTGAACAGTCCCGCGCTGTTAAGTGTCGCCGGGAAAAGTATATTTGAGAGTTGTTTTGATTTTCATGAACCTGAAGCCTACGATTGTTGCTGTCTTACTACTGTTTGTACAAACACTGTTTGTACAAACACTGTCTGCACAGCCACTTCCTCCGAATCCATTTTCGCGACTAAACTCGCCTTTCGATGAGTTGAACCCTGTGCTAAGCCCCGACGGAAAGCAAATGTTCTTTACCGTTGCAAACCATCCGTCAAACATTGGTGGAAAGAGGGATCCGGGTGATATCTGGTATTGCACCCTCGATGGGAACAATGAATGGTCACAGCCTGTTCATGCCGGAAACATTCTGAATAACAGTGCATTCAATGGCGTCGCCGGATTCTCCCCCGATGGTCGCGAACTGTATTTGCTTTCGCATTATGACAATTCTGGACAGCCGGCGCGAACACAGGGGATTGCCGTATCGCGTCGTTCGGGTAACGGATGGTCTAAGCCCGAGAATATCAGCATCCCGTATTATCAGAACAAGTCGAACATAATTTCAGGCTATCTCACTGCTGATCTGTCGGTTTTTGTCTTCTCTGCCGAAACATACGGAACGTACGGGGTTGAAGACATCTATGTATGTGAGCGCAATCCTGATGGCAGGTGGTCTCAGCCCCGGAATTTGGGTCCGCGAATAAATACACAATTCCAGGAAATTACGCCGTCGTTGAGCGCCGATGGTAAGACGCTCTTCTTCTCTACAAATGGCCGCAAGGGGGCCGGAAGCTTTGATATCTATGCCGCTACACGGCTGGATGAGGGTTGGACCAATTGGAGCGAGCCTGTGAATCTGGGCGGAATTAATACGGAAGGCCGCGACCTCTATTATCGCGAGTTTGCACAGGCAGGTTATTCGATCTTCACCAGTACGAAAAACAGCGATGGGTATGGCGACCTTCGGTTGCACAAGCCCGACAACCTATCGAAGCCCGATAGTACATTGCTTGCGCGGAGTGAGGAAGCAGCTCCGCTTATTCAGGAAACGGCTCCTGCCGACAATAAACATTCACTGCAGATTCACGGTAGAGTATTCAATGCGAAAAGCGGTGAGGCGATTCCCGCGGTCATAACATTCGAACAACAGGATGCCGGGAGTGCCAGCCCTACCGTTGTACGTTCCGACCAAAACGGATACGATGTCGACATCAGTACAATTGCACAGTACAAGTTGAGAATCGAAGCTTCGGGCTTTATCAGCACGCTTGAAAAACTTGACGTCCAGTCGTTCGAAATGGAGAATCTTGAAATGAATTTTCAACTGCAACCCATTGAGGTCGGCGTTACGGTAAATTTGAAAGATGTTCTTTTCGAGCAAAGCAAAACGATCCTGCTTCCCGAATCATTCGATGAACTTGATTTGGTTGTATCATTTCTCAAAGCAAATCCGTCGGTGCGAATCGAACTCTCAGGGCATACCGACAATCGCGGAATACCTGCGCAAAATGTCAAGCTGTCTCAGGGACGCGTAGATAAAGTGAAGGAATACCTTATTTCTAAGGGTATCGATAAGAAACGGATTTCCGGCAAAGGCTATGGTGGCAGCCAACCAATTGCGAGCAATGACACCGAGGAAACCCGCAAGCTGAATCGCAGGGTAGAGTTTACTATCAGAAGAGATTAATCTGTTTTAACCGGATGACTATTCCGGTTTCTTTTTGTCAGCGCATAAGGAAATCGTTGCGACTGTTTTATTATTTCCTTTCATTACCTAAGTTTATATACGCCCCGTCGTCCGGGGAAATGAAATGAAGTAAACCGGTTGCATGAAATCATATTTTCTGCGCATCATCCTTGTTGGTTTTGTTACAACGATCGCCATTATTTCCTGGCTGGGGTATACTTCTTATCGAAACAACAAGCTGTCGGATAGCGCGGCGCAGTGGGTAATACATGCAAACAACGCAAAGTATCATTCGGAAGAAGTACTCGCATTGGTACTTGATCTGGAGGCAGGTCAGCGCGGGTACGCATTGACCGGAATGGAGGAATTTCTTGAACCCGCGTATCGTGCGTCAAAGCAATTGCCCGAACATATAGAAGAATTGCGATCACTTACGCGCGATAATTCCGCGCAGCAGGAGCGGTTGACGAGACTGGAACAACTCCTTGATGACAAAATTGCGTTCACAATGGATGCGATTTCGCAACGCCGCAACCAAAACACACAGGCTGCTATCGATCTTGTGTCAACACTCAACGGAAAAAGACTTACCGACGAAATCAGGGAAGTGATCAGACTTATTCAGGATGAGGAAAACCAATTGTTGGACGAGAGGACAGTGACAATTGAAAAACGCGTCAACAGATTTAACGCGTATTTTCTGGGTATGGTGCTCACAATTGGTGTCATCCTTATACTGCTTTTTTATTTCATCTATGTGAATCTGAAAGCAAGAACGGAAGCCGAAGATTCGCTCAGATTTGCATCGGCGCGGATTCAGGATGTGTACAACAATGCGCCATGCGGGTATCACTCCCTCGATGAACAAGGTATCATTGTTGAAATGAATAACACCTGGCTGGAATGGTTGCGGTATAGCCGGGAAGAAGTTGTGAACCGAATCACATTCGAACAACTCATGCATCCTGATTTTGTTCATAAGTTCAAAACCACTTTCGCGCGTTTCAAGGAGCAAGGTGTCATTCGGGATGAGGAGTTTGTCGTAGTGCGAAAAGATGGTACGAGCTTCCCCGTGCTCTTAAACGAGATCGCAATATTCGATGAGCATAAAAACTTTATAAAGAGTCGTTCCACCGTGATGGATTATACAGAGCAGAAGAAAGCGCTTGAACGGATCGAACAATTGAATCACGACCTCGAGTCATTTTCCTATTCGGTATCACACGACCTTCGTGCGCCACTGCGTTCCATTGATGGCTATACGCAGATTCTCCTTGAAGACTACGCGTCGAAACTTGACGATGAAGGCCGGCGCGTATTGCACGTAGTGGTGAACAATGCCCGGCGGATGGCACGACTTATTGATGATCTCCTGGATTTTTCGCGGATCGGCAGAAAGGAGATTGAGCGCTCGCTCATTGAAACAGACTCCCTTGTAAATTCAGTTATCTCCGAACTGGTTGCACTTGAGCAGGGGCGACAACTCGACATCCGTATTGGGAAACTGGAAAATTGCTATGGCGATCCTAATCTGCTCCGGCAGGTATGGGTGAATCTGATTTCCAATGCGTTGAAGTACACGCGCAACAAGGATATTGCCGTAATCGAGATTACTTCTGAATCAAGACCAGAGGAAGTGGTTTTCAATGTCAGAGACAACGGAACGGGATTTGACATGCAATACGCAAACAAATTATTCGGTGTATTTCAACGACTGCATCGGCAAAAGGATTTCGAAGGGACAGGTGTTGGGTTGGCTATTGTTCATCGGATCGTAACGCGGCACGGCGGCAGTGTCTCGGGCCAGGGCGAAACAGGGGCAGGAGCGGCGTTTAGTTTCACATTGCCACGTCCGGGTACCTAGCAGATTGTGACAGTTCGTGGATTGCGGTCTGCATGCACCCCAATAC
>JAEZDW010000312.1 GCA_023417955.1 Bacteroidota bacterium | reverse complement strand
TCTTTGAACCTTGAAGAAGTGCAAGCCGAGAGTTTCGGCCAAACCATCTCAACCCGTTTCTTCGGCACGTCAAGAAATACCTCAAGCAACAAGATCTGGAAGATGTACCTGACCGAAGAAAAGCCGTACTACCTGGAACTGGATTATGGTATCGGTAACGCTAATGTTGACCTGTCGGGATTGTCGATCAAGAAACTGAAAATAAACACGGCAAGTGCCGATGTCGTTGTAGGCTACTTCTCTGCACTGGAGAATCAAATGGAAATGGACACCTTTTCGGTAAAGGTAGACGTCGGATCCGTTAACGTTAAGAACCTGAGTCTTGCCAGGACGCGAAACCTCCTGGCCGATGTCGGATTCGGCACCATGATTCTCGATTTCACAAACAAACCGCTTGTCGGGACACACGTGAAGGGCAGTGTCGGCGCGGGAAATCTGGTAATCGTACTTCCCGCACAGGACATTCCGGTGCTTGTCAAGATCAAGGACTCCTGGCTGTGTACCGTTAAAATGCCGACCTATCTGAAAAAGGTTAACGCCAACACGTTCGCGAACGCAGCCTACTCACAAGATTCTCAAAATCCCCTCGTCTTTGACCTTGATGTTTCATTAGGAAACATCATCTTTAAGGAATCCAGAAACTAGCGCGTTTTTACGGCTTTTTGTAATTCCGCCGGCGATCTGGATACTAATTTCAGGTCTTAAACTTTTGCCTGTGGAAGCTTTACTCGCCAGGAACGTTACCAAGCGGTATACCCATCACATTGCGTTAAACGACGTCTCCGTCACCATTCCGCAAAAAACGATTTACGGGCTCCTCGGCCCAAACGGAGCAGGAAAAACCACCCTGATTCGAATCATCAACCAGATCATAAATGCCGACGCCGGTGAGATCACAATTTTCGGTGAACGGCTCGATCAAAAACACATCGGCACGATTGGCTATCTACCTGAGGAAAGGGGGCTGTACAAGAAACTCAAAGTCGGCGAACAATTAACCTACTTCGCAGAACTGAAGGGTCTTGACCGGAAGACAGCATTGGAGAAAAGTAAGACCTGGATTAAGAAGTTCGATCTCGCGGACTGGTGGAACAAAAAGGTCGAAGACCTGAGCAAGGGGATGGCGCAAAAGGTGCAGTTCATCAGTACTGTGATGCACGAGCCCAAGCTTATTATACTCGACGAACCATTTTCCGGGTTCGACCCGGTAAATGCGCAGTTGATCACGCGCGAGATTCTCGAACTCAAGGAAAAGGGCAGCACAATCATTTTTTCGACCCACCGCATGGAGACTGTTGAGGACCTTTGCGATCATATTGCCCTTATCAATAAGTCGACAAAGATTCTCGAAGGATCAAAGAAGCAGGTGAAGGATCAGTTTCGCTCCAACACATACATTGTAGAACACCGCGGTGTTTTCAATGTCCGTGACGACCGCTTCGAGATTACGCAACGCAAACTGCTGGAGGAAAACTTCTATCAATCGATTCTGAAAACGAACGGGGACACGAACCCGAATCAACTGATCCGCGATCTCACGGAAGTAACGGAAGTACACACGTTCATCGAGAAGATGCCCACTATGAGTGAAATATTTATTCAGCTTGTAAAAGGAGAAACTCATGAATAAGACCTGGCTGATTTTTAAGAGAGAATTTCTCAACCGAGTTCAGAAGAAATCTTTTCTGATTGCGACCATCCTTGTTCCGTTGATTTTTCCAGCGATACTCGGTGTAATGATATTGGTGTTCGTCAAACAAGAAGAAGGTGCCAAGGCTGCTGTCATTGAAGTCTACGATGAAAGCGGCAAGATCGACCTCGAAGACGACGAACGATACAAATTCGTAAAGGTCAACGGCGACTTCGAACAGGTGAAAAAAGCTTTTAATGAAACTGACCACTACGGCATTCTTCGGATACCGAATATCGATCTGTTCAAGCCCGAAGGAATACGCATATACACAAAGGAAAACCCGAGTATCCGGAAAATGGAAGAGATTACCGGCATAGTCGAGCGCAAAATCAGTGATCTGAAACTACTGCAATCAAATATTGACCGGGAATTCCTGAATAGCCTGAAAACAAATATCAGCATCAGCAACGTGAACGTTGATGAAAGCGGCACCGAAACAGAAAGCAATACGGGAATACTCTACGTATTGGGATTCATTCTCGGAATGTTCATCTACATATTCGTTCTGGTCTACGGCATGCAAATCATGCTGGGCGTCATCGACGAAAAAACCAGCAAGGTTGTCGAAGTAATCATTTCTTCGGTGCGTCCGTTTCAACTGATGTTAGGTAAGATCCTTGGAATTGCAGCCGTTGGATTATTGCAGTTCGCGATATGGATCATTCTTATTTCAGTCCTGTCTTCAGCAACGCTTGGGGTACTGGGTGTTTCAATGCCGCAGCAACAGGCGATGGAACAGGTAACGAAGATGCAGGATCCGGAAAGTCAGGAACAGATTAAAGAACAAAATAACAAGGTTGTCGAGGCAATCGCATCTTTTAATAAACTGCCTCTTTTTAAGATTGCATTTAACTTCCTGTTTTACTTCCTCGGTGGGTACCTGCTTTACGGTGCACTGTTCGCCGCCGTCGGCTCTGCTGTCGATAATCAGCAGGAAGCCCAACAGTTCACGTTTCCCATTATGCTGCCATTCCTCATCTCGTATTTTGGTTTGTTCCTCTTTATTCTGACAGATCCTCACAGTACGGCAAGTTTTTGGTTTAGTATTATTCCCTTTACTTCGCCGATCGCCATGGTTGGACGACTGGGCTTCGACCCGCCACTGTGGCAGCTGATTTTGTCGCAGGTTCTGCTCGTCCTGGGATTTTTCTTCACAACATGGATCGCGTCGCGGGTATACCGTATTGGCATCTTAATGCACGGCAGCAAAGTAAACTACAAGGTGCTTGCAAAGTGGTTTATGATGAAAGTTTAACCGGTTCAAATTGCTGAACCTGAAACCGGATGAATCCCATCCGGTTTTTTGTTTAAATTAACCACCTATGAGCAAGAAGGTTGCGGTGCCGACGACGGGTTTTTACCAAAACAACACCCATCTCAAATGGGTTGTGCTTGTGGTGTCGGTGCTCATCAGTGTCGGCTCAATCTATTATACCAATGAGCTGGTAAATCAACTGAAGATTCGTGAACGGCAGCAGGTTCAGCTTTACGCAAAAGCGATAGAGTACACTGCGAACGAAGAGGAGACAAATACCAACGTCAACTTCATTGCACAGGAAATCCTTTTTCAGAACAATTCGATACCAATAATTCAGGCGGACGCCAACCGGAATGTCCTTGCTTATCGCAACATCGATCTTCCGGAATCATTGAACGAATCACAAAGAAAGGAGCGGCTTGCCGGTGAAATCGAGACAATGAGTGAGACGTACGATCCGATCGAGGTGATGCTGCGCGATCCTGCAACGAACGAGGTTTTCGGCAAACAATACATTTACTATAAGAACTCATTCCTCCTCACGCAACTCATAGCCTATCCCTATATTCAATTGTCGGTCATCGCGATATTCGGATTCATTTCCTACCTCGCTTTTAATTACTCAAAAGCTGCCGAACAGAACCGTGTTTGGGTCGGACTCGCCAAGGAGACTGCACACCAGTTGGGTACGCCGTTGTCGTCGCTCATGGCATGGATAGAATTCATGCGTGAAGATCCCGAAATGAAGGGCAAGCGATTTATTGAAGAACTCGAAAAAGACATTCAGAAACTCCGGGTGGTCACTGAACGATTTTCAAGTATTGGTTCCGTGCCGGTGCTGCGACGCGAGAACGTGGTCACGCTGGTTCAAAATGTTGTCCATTACTTACGGCCACGTGTCTCCGCAAAAGTCAGAATCGAAGTTTTTAGTCTGTCGGACAACATTTTCTCGAACGTTCACGCGCCGTTGTTTGAATGGGTGATTGAAAATCTCTGCAAAAACGCGGTCGATGCTATGGGCAACACGGGTGCGATAGCGATCAAAATTCTGCGTGGAAATGAGGGCAAGGTATTTATTGACGTATCGGACACCGGGAAGGGCATTCCACGTTCCAAGCTGAAACTCGTATTCAGGCCTGGTTTTACGACAAAAATGCGCGGCTGGGGCCTTGGCCTCACGCTGGCAAAGCGAATCATCGAAACCTACCACGACGGCAAAATCTACATAAAATCATCGGAGGAGAATGAAGGAACGACGTTCAGAATTATACTGAATGTTGCGTAACATAATGTTGCCGGCCATTCTCCCGCAACACTCTGATAATCAACGCAAAATCTCCATATAATAATTCCTTCCGCAACCTTTGTACTTCGTCCTGAAAACTCTACTTTTGCGCTCGAATTTCAGACCCTGTACAAAACACAAAAATACAATGGCAAATATTGGCAAGATCACACAGGTAATTGGTCCGGTTGTGGACGTCGCGTTCGACGGGCAAGGGGCAAAATTACCGAACATTCTCGACGCACTTGAAGTAACTAAAGCTGACGGCACCAAAGTAGTCCTTGAATGCCAGCAGCACCTTGGAGAGGATCGTGTCCGCACGATTTCCATGGAAGGAACCGAGGGTCTGGTTAGAGGTATGAAGGTGATCGACACCGGTACTGCCATTAAAATGCCTATTGGCGACGACATCAAAGGCCGCCTTTTCAACGTAATTGGTGAAGCTATCGACGGAATAAAGCAGCCCAAAGGCGATCGTTCCCTTCCTATTCACCGCTCCGCTCCGGCATTTGAAGATCTCTCGACGTCTACCGAAGTTTTGTTCACGGGTATTAAAGTTATCGACCTCATCGAACCCTACTCAAAGGGTGGTAAAATCGGATTGTTTGGTGGTGCCGGTGTTGGTAAGACGGTTTTGATCCAGGAGCTTATTAATAACATCGCGAAAGCGTATTCCGGATTGTCTGTATTTGCCGGTGTGGGTGAACGTACACGTGAAGGAAACGACTTGCTTCGCGAAATGATTGAAGCTGGAATCGTTAATTATGGCGAAGACTTCCTCCACTCGCTTCACGAAGGTGGATGGGATCTTTCTAAAGTAAAAGAAGAAGACCTCAAAGAATCAAAAGCGACCTTCGTATTTGGTCAGATGAACGAACCTCCCGGAGCTCGTGCACGCGTGGCATTGTCAGGACTAACGGTTGCTGAATATTTCCGCGACGGTGACGGTACCGGCAAAGGACGCGACATTCTTTTCTTTATCGACAACATCTTCCGTTTCACACAGGCGGGTTCAGAGGTATCAGCCCTCCTTGGCCGGATGCCTTCGGCGGTGGGTTACCAACCTACGCTCGCAACTGAAATGGGTGCGATGCAGGAACGAATCACCTCTACAAAGAATGGTTCTATCACCTCGGTTCAGGCGGTTTACGTACCTGCCGATGACCTTACCGACCCT
>JAEZDW010000247.1 GCA_023417955.1 Bacteroidota bacterium | reverse complement strand
TTACAGTCCCGCTCCACTGCTCATTGTTACTGTTAATATTTGTGAAATCGCGGAAGTAGTTGAGGTTTGTATTGACTGATATTTCGCCGCCGGTAAAACTGATAGGTTGGAGTAATCCGAGTTGCAGGAAATTATCCGTTTGTCTCAACGGCTTGTACTCAATTGTCCCGTCGGGCTGGAGGACAGGATTTACCCGCTTATAATATGTTGGTATGTTGCCTGTCAGCCTCAACTGCGGATTGAATTCGGTCTTGTAGTACCGGTATTGCCAGTAGCTGTTTTCCTTTCGGGTTTCCGCCTGTTTACTCGCGGGCGATTGACGTTGTGCACGTTCAATAATATCCTGAAGGGTAAAGGCCTGCTGAGCAAAAAGGCCGGTGTTGACAAAAACAAGAATCAAAAAAAGTAGAGCCTGAGGTCTGTTATTCATAACGCAGAGATGTAATCGGATCCTGATTCGCCGCCTTTCGAGCCGGCGCTATGCCGAAGATCAGTCCTACAGTTGCGGCGACGCCAAAAGACAGCACTATAGAATTGAAGCTTATCGTGGTTGGAATACCTGCGACCTGTGAAACGAGGTGCGCCATCGTCACGCCTAATGCAATTCCAATAATACCTCCCGAAATACTAATCATTATTGATTCAAAGAGGAATTGTTGAATCACATCAGACTTTTTTGCTCCGATTGAAAGTCTGAGCCCGATCTCTTTGATTCGTTCCAACACCGATGCAAGCATAATATTCATGATACCGATCCCACCGACGAGAAGGGAAATGAACGCAATCGAAGATAACACGTAGTTGAAAATATCGCTTGTTCGCTGCTGTTGCTTTAGAAGCATTTCGGGAATCTCGATTTCATAATCAACCACGTTGTAATGGCGGCGTTCAAGAAGACGTGAAATAATTTCGGCCGTAGGAATAAGTGTCCCGGTTTCACCTACCTGGACGACAAGCCTGTCGAGTTGATGGTAATTCTTTTTCTCGGCTTCATCCTCTTCTGTGCCCCCAGTGACGACTACGTTACCGCGGCTCCGCATCGCCTCAAGCCGAAGTTGCTCCGGTGTAACCTTGTCGCGGTTTTTATAGCGAATAAGCACCGAATTAAGCGGTGCGTATATGTCCATATTATAGTCACGTATACCGAGTTTGCTTATGCTCGTCGATGAAACGGCGCGTTCCTGTAGTACTCCTATGATTGTCAACCAGTGGGGGCCGACTTTGATCGATTTACCAATGGCATTTTCAGTGGGAAAGAATTTTGCCTTAATCGAATTTCCGATGACGCAGACCGGTGATCCATATATCAGGTGTTCCTCACTGAACATCTGACCTTCTTTAACAGTGAAATCGGTTATTTCAAAATAAGCAGGTTCAACACCAACAAGCTTCGCCGACCTACGAAGACCATTTCGAATCACATACGTGTCCAATATAATCTCAGGACTGATGCGTGAAATGCCTGGAATCGTTTCAACAATATTCTTGACATCACGAACCGTAAGCCCGGGAGAAAACTTCTTCTTTTCCTTTTTACCCACAGCTTCTTCAACGCTTTCTTCCTTCTGCTCGACGATCGGCTTGACGACGATATTATTTACGCCAACCAGTTTGATTTGCTCGAGAATTTCTTTCTGCGCACCGTTTCCGATCGCAAGCATTGCAATCACTGCTGCGACTCCGAAAATGATGCCGAGTGCGGTCAACAGTGAGCGAACTTTATTCGCAACCACAGCATCAATGGCGATATAAAGATTTGCTAAAAGGCGTTTGGAAAGCATGGCCTAGTTTTGCGCGGTAGGTAGTATTTGCTTCTCTTCGGTACGGCTGTCTTCTTTCTTCCGCTTGCCGTCAAGCTCTTTGAGCAGACTCACGTCCCGGCTTTCAACGCCAGCAGGCACGGACAGGTAAAGTCGCTCATTGCCGGTAAGTCCCGCGAGAATTACTGCGTCACTTGCATTGGTATCACCTACCTGTACTTCCTGTTTGACAATGTTCAGTCCGTCCTTGCGAATTACATAGGTTATGGAGTCAGACTGCGTGTGCAGGCATTCGAGCGGCACAAAGATTGCGTCATCAATCACTTTAGCGATAATCCGGTTACTGGTAGTCATGGAAGGTCGCAGTGTCGGATCAGATCCTTCAATTTCTATTGCCACCTCAAAAACCTTTGAATCAGAATTCGGGCGTTGCTCCCCGACGTTGGCTACGCGTGTCACCTCACCGTTAAGTTTTTTGTCCGGATAAGCATCCAATCCAATTTCAACTTTTTGACCAACTTTTACTTTCCTAACGTCAACCTCATTGACATAGGTTTTGGACATCATTTTTGTGAGATCAGGAAGCGATGCGACATTGGGTTCCCACATTTGAATTTGAGAGCCCGCCTTAATTGGTTTACCATCCCAGCCCTTTACGTAGATGACCATTCCGTCTTCGGGTGCGGTTACATCAAATGATGCCATGACCCTGGTCATCGACTCAAATTCATTCTGAACCTTGCGAAGTTCCGCAGATACCTCGCGCATCTTTTCAATATTCTGCTGTTTCTTGATCTTATAGTTCTCCTGTGCCTGTTCGTACGCACGCTTTGCTTTGTCGTAGTTGATTTCGTTTTGTTTGATTGTCGCAGGCGGTTCAAATTTTGACTGATCGAGGATAATTTGCTTCTCCTCCAGCGCATAATGCAGGTTAATAAGTTCATCACGCGACTGCCTCATCTGCAGCGTCGTATCGAGTTGCGTTTGCGTGTATTTGGAATTTGCCTTCTCGAGTTCAATCTGCTTTTCATTAAACCGGTTCTGAAATTCAGAACGGTCTAACGTGGCAACCCAGTCACCTTTCTTGACAATTGTACCTTCTTCGACAATGCTTTGGATTGTCACCTGCCATATCCGGAAATCGCGGAGTTGCCCCGGCCCCAAAAT
>JAEZDW010000154.1 GCA_023417955.1 Bacteroidota bacterium | reverse complement strand
GCATGGACCTTGATACCACGCGTTCGAAAAGCAGCTACGAAACCATCATCGAGGAATTTGAACGAGGTGATACTCGCATTCTCGTCGGCACGCAGATGGTAACAAAGGGATTGGATTTCGATCATGTGAGTCTCGTGGGCATTTTCAACGCTGACCGCATGTTGCACTTCCCCGACTTCCGTGCACATGAACGCGCGTATCAGCTGATCACACAGGTTAGCGGTCGTGCTGGTCGCCGTGACAAGCCGGGCACGGTGGTCATACAAACATCTGGCCCCGGTCATCCCGTGCTACAGACTATCCTCCGAAATGATCAGGAGCAATTTTACCGCAAAGAACTCGAGGACAGGCAACGTCACGGATATCCGCCGTTCACACGTCTGATTGAAATCACCATTAAACATACCGATAAAAAAGCGTGCGTTACATCCGCGCAGACGCTGGCTGCATTGTTGCGTGAACAAATTCAGGACGTAAGAACACTGGGGCCTGCAGAACCTTCCATCAGCAAAATCCGGAACCTTTACCTGATGAAAATCTTGTTAAAGATACCGAGAGGAAAAAGCGATCTTTCACACATCAAAGCGACAGTTACAGCACAAACCGAAGTGCTGCTCAAGGAAAAAGAACACCGCAGTACGAGATTCATCATCGACGTCGACCCGCTTTAACCTGCGTCAAAGGCACCAGATTTTTAACAGTGCCTTAAAAAAGATGTATGGAAAACAGAAACCAGGAACACCACGACAAAGAAAGGGAACGGCAAACACCGATTATTGATGGTGATGCCAGACCGGATATCAATCTCGATCCCAAAAGTGAACCAGAAAAGGAAAAAGTTGCACAAAAAGACGGCGGTAAAACCACAAAGAACCGCGCAGATACAAATTCACTTGAGGATTTTCGCGACGCCAAAGAGGGTTGAACAGTAACAAAAGGTCTCCTCAATGGAGAATATCCCATTCTTCATTAAGCACTCGAATTGCTGAGTGGGCTGTTAGGTCGAACTGGCAGGGCACTACAGCTACGTAGTTGTTTGCAATTGCCCATTCGTCGTTGTCTTCACCCTTGTCGAAGTTGACGAAATTGCCTACCATCCAGAAATACCTTCTGCCGTGAGGGTCAAAACGCTGATCGAAATCTTCTATCCATTTTGCGTTTGCCTGCCGACAGATCCGAATTCCCTTGATCGGCTCATTACGCTTCGGCGGAATATTAACGTTCAGTGCAACGCCATTCGGTAAACCCTTCTTCAATACCATGTCTGTAATCTTGATGAGGATTGGCTCGAGATGAGACATGTCCGCCTTGTGGCTGTAGTCACACAATGAAAATCCGATTGACGGTGTACCTTCAATGGCCCCCTCGATTGCAGCCGACATCGTACCGGAATACAACACACTGATTGAACTATTACTGCCATGATTAACACCGCTGACAATTACGTCGGGCTGGCGTTGGTCGCGTAATACGAAGTGCCGCGCCATCTTCACACAGTCCGCCGGCGTTCCTGAACATTCGAACGCGCGAACACCTTCAAAAATAAAGTTCTCTTCCAGCCTCAGTGTTTCACCCACAGTAATGGCGTGTCCCATTCCTGATTGCGGGCTATCCGGCGCGACGACAATCACGTCACCGAGCTTTTTCATCGCGCTTACCAGTGTCAGAATTCCTTTGGATGTTATCCCGTCGTCGTTTGAAACGAGAATTAGTGGTCGGCTCATATTCAAAAAATAATTCGCTGCTATTTACAGCATTCGATAGTGTCAATCAAGAAAGACCATGCAAATGACTATGTCCCCTGCAGGGAATTGTAGTACGCCACGATCCGGGCAAAGTCGTACTTATCATCAATCCGCAGCCTGTTGGCGCGCATATACTTGTCAACATGGTCAGCATACCGCCCCATCAGATTCAGAAGTTCACTCTTGCCTCCGGAAAATTCCTCAAGCTGGCCCTTTTCATTCAGGAAAAAGTATTGATAGACAAGTATCTGCTGTGAGTACGTAATACCCCCATAGAAGCCCTGCGTCTGTGTTCTGTACTCAACGGATTCACGTGACAGAAGAGTCAATTTCCCGTCTTCAAGAAACTCAAAGAAAATCAATGTTTCATATGAACCCGCAGCTGCATACGGCAACGCATAGAATTGCCGGTAGCGCTTAGCGGTTACATCAAAGATTTCAAAGTAAAGAACCTTGCGCGCTGAGTAGGTATCCAACGTGTTTCCGCCACGCCCAAGAAGTACAATGTTTTGCTGAAGATCATATTTCAGCGATCCTCTCAATGTATCGCCCTGAACAAGAACGATCTTGCCTTCGTGCCAGTAGTCTGCCGGCCATCGCTGTGCTTCAGCCAACGTGGCGAACAACGAGAAAAGTATCAGACTTAAAATCTGAAGAAACTTTTTCTGTGGTACACCTCGTCCTGCAATGCGCATCTACTTTTTTAAAATATTATGACCAAGTTTATCTCGCTTGGTTTGAAGATAACGTTGATTGTGAGGATTAGGTACAATTTCAATCGGAACATTGTCCACAATCTCCAGGCCATACCCCATCAAACCAACACGTTTCTTAGGATTATTCGTAATAAGTCTGATTTTGGTTATACCTAAATCGCGAAGTATCTGTGCGCCAATCCCATAATCGCGTTCGTCCATATCAAAACCAAGCTGAAGATTCGCCTCCACGGTGTCGAGACCCTGTTCCTGCAGCTTGTACGCCTTAAGCTTATTGATAAGTCCTATGCCTCTGCCTTCCTGTTTCATGTACAGCACGACCCCTTTGCCCTCCTGGTCGACCATATTCATCGCCGCGTGAAGTTGAGATCCGCAGTCACAGCGGCAGGATCCGAAAATATCACCGGTAACACATGACGAATGAACCCGCACAAGTATCGGCTCATCTTTTTCCCAGGTACCCTTTATGAGGGCCATGTGAATTTCCTGACTATTCTTTTGCTCATACGCGATCAGGTTGAAATGCCCCCACTCAGTCGGCATGTCCACCTGGATTTCACGACGGATCAGGGTTTCTTTTTTGATGCGGTATTCAATCAGGTCTTTGATAGAAACCAGTTTCAGGTTGAAGCGCTGTGCTACCT
>JAEZDW010000116.1 GCA_023417955.1 Bacteroidota bacterium | reverse complement strand
CTTGATGTGCTTGGCAACTACGTCGACCAGGAGGGCTACAGTCTTGATGCCAACGGTCGCGTTATTGATCCGCGTGATTATTTTATCAGCGATGGCAAGATCACGGTCGACAAGCAGCGCGAGGATGAATACACGCGTATGCTCAGTCAGAAGATTGTTTCAGAATACCACCGTATCAACAGGGTATTTGCAAGCCACCTCGTAGCCTTTGTCGCATTCGAGATGTGGCAGAAGAAACATCCGAAGCTCGACCTTTTCGGACTACTTCGTCTTCCTGAAGAAGGTGAGGTTCTCCCCTATGAGGAATTCCGGGAGACGTGCAAGCGCGTGCGCCGGGAAATATATCGTCTGAAGGAAGAGGGTAAGGTGAACCACGCGACACACCTCAAAGGAAAGATTGATCTTGTAATCAGGCATGGACTTGAAAACGTTGGGATTTTTCATTTGAAGCGTCCGTTGCTGCTGAACCGCGAGGGCAATGTTATTACCCGCGACTTCAATACCCTTTATTATTATCACAACCGCCTGACTGGCTATGACCTCGAGAAGTTTATCTGATGATAAACCCATTGGCGTGATTGGTGCCGGTAACTTCGGCACTGTTGTCGCGAACCTGCTCGCCCAGCGTCGCGATGTGCTGCTTTACGCGAGGGACGAAAAAGTGATTTCAAAGATTCTGGCCACGCGTGAGAACCGCGGACATATTCTTCATCCCCGTATTACGCCAACGAACGATCTGCCTGCGGTTGCCCGCGAATGCGACGTCATCTTTCCCATCGTGCCTTCTGCGCACTTTCGAACGATGATGCGGCAACTCGCGCCATACCTGCATCCTTATCACATTCTCATTCACGGAACAAAAGGCTTTGACATCACACTCCCTGAAGGAGTACGCCTGGAAGATGTGACCACACTTGACCGCAGCAGTGTCAAGACGATGAGTGAAGTAATCCGCGAGGAGAGCGTGGTAATACGGGTGGGTTGTCTCGCCGGACCTAATCTTGCGAAGGAACTTGCTGCCGGTCAGCCTGCTGCAACTGTTATTGCCAGTGGTTTCAATGAAGTGATTAAACTTGGAAAGCGACTTTTGCGAAACGAACACTTTCAGGTGTATGGAAACAATGACCTGGTGGGTGTTGAACTCGCCGGTGTATTGAAGAATGTTATTGCCATCGCTGCAGGTGCGCTGAGCGGCCTCGGCTACGGCGAAAACGCGAAGGGGCTGTTGATCAGCCGCGGTATGGTGGAGATGGTTTACCTCGGGCGCGCACTCGGCGGAAACACCACCGCGTTTCTCGGCGTTGCCGGTATCGGTGATCTGGTTACAACCTGTAACAGTTCACTAAGCCGCAATTTTATGGTGGGTATGCGTCTTGCGAAGGGCGAAACGCTTCCAGAAATCCTTGCGAGCACTGACGAAGTTGCAGAAGGTATTGAGACTGTACGCATCGCGAAAAAGTGCGCCGACTACTATAAAGTGAAAGCACCCATAACGAATACGCTGTACCAGGTTCTGATTAAGGATCTTACCGTACCACAGGCATTGCGTTACCTGATGCGATATCCGCTGCACGTCGATATCGACTTCCTCTGAATTATAGCAACAGCTCTCTCACGTTGTCTTTGATCCTTCCCGCGAGTTCATCGGTGGGAAGATCGTTTATGTCGCGTCCGAAAGGATCTTCGATTTCTTCACCAATAAGTTCAACGGCAAGCAGAATAAAGGAAACCAGTACTACGGTAGGAATAGTGAAGTATCCGAAAGTAGCTATAAAACCAAAGGGAAGCGTAACGACATAAATGAAAATAAACTTCTTGATGTACATCGAATAGGAATACGGAATTGGAGTGTTCCTGATCCGTTCGCAGGCACCCATCAGATCGATGAAGTCTTTTAGTTCCTTATCTACATTGATCAGCTGATCCCCCGAAAGGGTATTGCCCCGGTACAGGGTATTGATGCGCTCATACATGATCGCCACAATGCGGTTCGGGCGGTGCTTCGATGCGGTAACCTGATCAATCACGTCGCCGCCGGGGTTTTCGAGTTCCGACATCTGAACACCTTTTCGAAGATGCTCTTTGGTTGCAAAAACAAAGTTCGGAATCATGGCTGCAAAAAATTCGCGGTCATCGCGATTCTCCCGGGGTATGTATGCATTGAGTTTGATGGCGAAGTTTCGCGTGCTGTTGACGATTGCGCCCCATAGCTTGCGTCCCTCCCACCAGCGGTCATACGCGCTGTTTGTCCGAAATACCAGGAACAAACCGAGCACAATACCCAGCAAAGAGTGCACAACCGAGGTACCCTGAAATTCACTCGGACTTAAGTGCAGGTAAGTGAGAATGATATAGCACACGCCGCCAGTGAATACGCCCATGAAGATAAGTACGGGGGTCAGAGTCTTCAGCACATGGCGGCTGTACGCGTGAAAGATGAGCGAGACCCAGGCCTTGGGATTATACTTGATCATGAGATTCTGAAATAAGGCGCTAATAAATGGCATCGAGGCTGTATTTCCAAGAATGCCGTTTTCCAGGTCCCCAATGGGGCCGAAAAAAATTGCCGACGGATGCAACAAATGCTTACCCCTTTACGTGAATAGTACTATATTGATATCAAATTGATATCAGCCAGTTTTCACAGCCCGCGACTAACCTATACTGATTATGAACACAACAGACACCAATCCCGCGACCATGATCGCCTCGCACGAAAAGCAGTACAGCCCGTTGAACGGCTACCTCATGTTGTTCGTGGTTCTTCTGCTGATTTTCTTCGGCATCCTGATTCCCATTCAAACCGGCGAAAAACTCGCTTTGTTACTGACCGTGATCGGGGCATTTCTTTCACCCGGGTTTTTCTTTGTAAATCCAAACGGATCGCGGGTGCTGGTTTTGTTTGGCGACTACAAGGGAACCGTCAAGCGCAACGGCTTCTTCTGGGTGAATCCTTTTTTCTCGAAGAAGGCGATCTCACTGCGGGCGCGTAACTTCGACAGCGAGAAAATCAAGGTCAACGACAAGGTGGGCAATCCGATACAGATCGGCGTGATCCTGGTATGGCAGGTGCGCGACACTTTCAAGGCAGCGTTTGAAGTTGACAATTATGAAAACTTTGTTCGGATTCAAAGTGATGCGGCCGTACGACGTCTTGCGGGAATGTATCCCTACGACAATTTCGACACCGACTCCGAAGTGACGTTGCGTTCCGGCCACGACGAGGTTAACAAATCGCTGGAAGCGAATCTCAAGAACCGGCTTGACATTGCGGGGATACACGTTATCGAAGCTCGTATCGGCTATCTCGCCTATGCACCTGAGATTGCGAGCGCAATGCTGAGAAGGCAACAGGCTACCGCGGTTGTGGCAGCGCGTTACAAGATCGTTGAAGGCGCTGTAAGCATGGTGCAAATGGCACTCGACCAATTGTCGCACCATAATATTGTCGACCTCGATGAGGAACGCAAGGCAGCGATGGTAAGCAATCTGATGGTCGTGCTGTGTTCCGACAAGGATGTGAGTCCGGTAGTAAATGCAGGCACACTGAATCACTAATACCTGGTTTATGAAGAGCGAATTTTATGAGGTGCAGCGGTTCAGGCAATGGTGGTTGTGGGGTGTGATTGGTCTCACAACCGCCGGCATGCTGCTTTTCATGGCAACGGCATTTTACAGTCAGATCATTTTAGGTGTCCCCTATGGTGACAACCCAATGAGCGACGAGGCGTTGATCATTACAACAATCGCATGCGCGGGGATTATGATCGGAGTCGCTGTAGTGATGTACGTTGCAAAGCTCGAAGTCAAGGTAGATCGCCATGGTATCACCTATCGGTTTTCGCCGTTCATTCACGGCTGGCGATACATTGGAAAAGATCAAATCACGGAATGGAAAGTAAAAACTTATTTACCTCCAGGTTACGGCATACGGCTGGGGTTTCGGTTCACGACGTTCAATACGTCGGGCAACGTTGGACTGGAACTCAGGCTGTCAGGGAAGAGGCGGAGACTTCGTTTTGGCACACAGCGTCCTGACGAACTAAGAACCGCGATGGAGAGAATGTATAATCGAGAACGGGACTAGATGCCACAGAAGAAACCATTTGTACTGCGACTGGATCCGGAAATCATGAAAGCGGTTGAAAAATGGGCTGCTGACGAATTCAGAAGCACTAACGGCCAGATTGAGTGGCTGATTCACAAGGCGCTAAAAGACTCCGGGCGCTTGAAAAGTAAAGGGAAATCGGAGTAATTTGCCACGTTAAACGATGTCGGAAAATGAGAAGCTTTTCAATAATTCACATCCTGCTCTTCCTGATCATGCTGCTTGCATACCAATGTGTGCAGGCGCAGGATTATGTTATAACCGCGGCCGGCGATACCCTTCAAGGTAAAATCCGGCTATTGAATTTCGGCCCTGATAAGAAAGTACAACTCACGCGGGATGGTCAGAAGAAAAAGGAGACGCTATCGATGATGCAGATACGCTCTGTTTACACCGATGGCGAAACATATCAGCCGCAGCGAGGTCCGGCCGGCTACGCTTTCATGCGGGTAGTCACTCCGGGATTTCTTTCCCTCTATGCATTCCAGCGCGAAAACCAGGCGAGCTACGACGGACTACTACTTGCAAAAAGAGACGGCACTTCTATCGAAGTTCCAAACCTGGGCTTCAAGAAGGCAATGGCGCGTTTCCTTTCCGACTGTGAATCTGTACAATCAAAAATTGAGGATGGTACCCTGGGCCGTAACGATCTGGACGAAATCGTTAATGCATACAACAACTGTCTGGATAAGAAAGCAGATCAGCGTCCTGTTGTCGAAACGCCAAAGACCGAACCTGTTAAGGAAGCCCCTCCTGCCCTTGCAGCGCTCGAAGAGAAACTAAAAGCACACGCAGACTTCGAAGGTAAGGATGACGCGATCGATATGTTATCCGAGATCAGGAAGAAAGTCGCGCGTTCCGAAAAGGTTCCGAACTTTCTTATCGAAGGTTTGAAGGACGCGTTAAAGGAGACCTCACTCAAAGACGAGGCAGCTACAGCATTAGAGGAACTGCGTTAACATGAAACGCCCCGCGATCCACGAGGTGGTCGCACCAAGTCTTCTATTTGCCACGACAAAGAATCATCGTATATCAACTCACCGCCAGAAACACGAAGCGGTGATTCAAAATTGTTTTCATAAATCATTCCGGTTCCCAACCCCTGGGGTATCATAACGTTGAGCGCAGCCGTGAATTGACTTACTGCATTCAAACCTACTGCTGATTCAAGGGCAGATGTAATCCACCATCCTGTTCCGAGGGTGTCTGCCAGAGATATCCATTCCGCGCTGCCCGACAGTCCGCCGTGCAATGTTGGTTTCAATATGATGAATTGTGGCTTCAGCGTTTCCAGCAACGCCTGTTTCTCCTCGCGTGTATCGACGCCGATCAGTTCCTCGTCCAACGCGACGGGTATAGGTGAATGCTCACACAGTTCGCGCATGACAGGGTCACGAGGTCTGACAGGTTGTTCGATAGAATGAATATTGAATTTTGCGAGCCGCTCAAGTTTTGCCATCGCATTTTCCGAAGTGAATGCACCGTTGGCGTCGAGCCTGATTGAAATTGCGCCTGCGAACTCGGCGCGCATCCATTCCAGCAGTGAACATTCCTTCTCAAAATCCAGTGCACCCACTTTTAATTTGATACAGGTAAACCCCTGCGCCACTTTATCGCGCACCTGACGTTCCATAAAGTCGGCATCGCCCATCCACACGAGCCCGTTAATAGGTATCGGATGGCCTGCGAGAAAACTGTTATGGTACAGCACGCGCTTTCCTCCCTTCTCAAGATCAAACAACGCGGTTTCAAGCGCAAAGCGAACTGCCGGCGTGTTGTGTGGAAGGAGGTCCATCAGACGACCTGAAGTTGGCGACGACATGCTATTGATTGCATCGACGAGTTCGTTGAGTATTTCGGGCACGCGGTCCGGCTCTTCGGGACTCAGGCCGGGTAACGGCCCGCATTCGCCTATGCCGACGACGCCGGGATTATCTTCACTCCAAAGCCGTATGAACCAGGAGGTTTTGTCGGGCATCGGGCCGCGGGAAGTCCGTGCATTAAATCGGAACCGAAAGGTACGGCTGACAAAATCAGCTTTCATGGGTAATTGTAATCTTCCGGCTCCAAATTGCACATAATTGCTCCGAAATAATAGTTTTGCGTCGACGACTTCATGAGCGACTTCCTCGACATCAACGCGTACACCTACATACTTCCTCCGGAACGCATCGCCGCCTTTCCGCTTGAAAAACGCGATGATTCTAAACTGCTCACATACGATAAGGGAAATATTGCCCATCGCGTCTTCCGTGATCTCGGCACACTGCTTCCTGATGACGCGATTCTTTACTTCAACAACACGCGCGTCATCCAGGCGCGGCTCATTTTCAGAAAGGACAGCGGTGCATCCATTGAAGTCTTCCTCCTTCATCCGGTACGTCCCTCACCCCTGCTGGTGGAAACTATGCAGGCTACAAAAAGTTGTACGTGGAATTGCACCATTGGCAACCTGAAACGCTGGAGTGTGGGAACAAAACTCACGGACGCTAACGGCAGCGGTACACTCACCGCAGAATTGTTGGATCGCGGGAGCGGATTGGTGACATTTTCATGGGACACCGGTGAAAGTTTTGCCGAGATCATAGAGCGGACGGGCCAAATGCCATTACCTCCTTATCTGAAACGCAATGCAGTAGAACTCGACCGCGAACGCTATCAAACGGTGTATTCGCGCCACGAGGGTGCCGTTGCCGCGCCAACAGCAGGGCTGCACTTTACTGAGGAAGTACTTGAATCATTACGGGGGCGGAAAGTGCCCCTCCATTATCTCACCCTGCATGTTAGCGCAGGAACCTTTCAGCCTGTAAAAGAACAGAATGTGTTGTTGCACAAAATGCACGGCGAACAAATTGTCGTGGAGCCAGAAGTCATACGCAACCTACTCAATGACAATGGTACTGTGATTCCTGTTGGAACCACTTCGATGCGAACACTGGAGAGCATCTACTGGTATGGCGTGCGCCTTATTGCAGATCCGGCGAGTAAATTTGAAATCAGTCAGAACGATCCTTATACCTTACCGCAGGACATTACTCCTGCACAGGCACTATCGGCAGTGCTTGAGCGTTTCGACGAAGAAGAAGATCCATTGGTCGGCGAGACGTCCATTTTTATTCGTCCCGGTTACAAATTCCGCGTCTGCAAGGGACTGATCACCAACTTTCATCAGCCGTCGTCGACATTGATTTTATTAGTGGCAGCGTTTGTTGGTGAGGACTGGCGGCGGATTTATCAGGAGGCGCTTGATGGTGGGTACCGGTTCTTGAGTTATGGAGACAGCTCGTTATTGCTTCCTGACTGAATTTCCAAGTGCACCTTTTTGCCGTAACGACGGAGAGCCACCAAGGAGATTTCTATTCCGGATTTTTGGGCACCGGGGATTTGGTTATACCATGTTTTTGCAGGATATTAAAACAATAGGAATGGATAAAACTTGTTATGCCGGCGGAATTCCTATCTGTCCTCAATCATGCCGCGGTCAAGCCTTCCAGAGGTCAATTGCGGCGGGAGATCACCATCCATTATTCGATGTAAAGTCGATGTAAAGTCGGGTATTAGTTATGGTTATTCCAGGGTTGATCCAGGGATAATCCAGGGTTGATCCAGCTGCAGACGCTCAAAGGCGGATCAACCCTGGATCAACCCCTCTTAAACCCTATGCAGAAGTCGGCTTCGACCCGACTTTATGTCGACGAAACAAAGAAGTTAGTACGCCAATTGCAGCAGAATTATAAATCAGAAATATTAGAAATCTTTAATGTTTCTCTTCGACAGCATTTAGATCGACGATGCGAACTTCAACCCGGCGTTCTTCTTCCTTGGTTGAGGCACTGCCTTTTGCCACCCCGTAACCGCGTGCGACGATGCGTCGTCGCACAACGCCTTTGTGGTTGAAGTAGTCAAGCACTGCGATGGCGCGTTTGTTGGAAAGGTCGCGATTGAGATCTTCAGACCCTTCAGCAGATGCAAATCCCGAGATTTCAACTCCGAGATCCGGGTTCTTCATAAGCTCTGTGCGAATCTGCTCCAGTTGCGAAGTATAACTGGCCTTCAAGTCACTCTTTCCCGCGTCAAAATAGATTTTGAGTATGCCGGCAAGCAATTTCTGATCAACGACAGTCGTTTTCTTCGCCTGCTCCTTCTGCTTCATCGCCTCCTCGTGGACCGTGAACGTAGGCAGCGAGAAGATAACCTTACCGTCAACCTTCTTTTGTTCAAATTTACTTTCGTCACTTTCGTCGTAGTAGTAAACGCGCGTTGCAGTTTCAATTTTCTTGTTCTCTTCTTCGTTGAAGTTGACGTCCTCGATCGGGTCTTTCATCTGAACAAGCTCGACGAGGTAGCTAATACCTTCCTTGTCCTGCGCGGACATAAGGTCAATCATCATATCGTACACATCAACGTTTCCTGACTTAACCAGCTTCGCTTCATGTGTCTTCCTCAGGTTTGTTTTCACGTCCTGGTCAGTATCATAGAACGCGTTCTTAACCTGTACCTCCTGCCCTACTACGACGTCAAACTGCTTGATGGTTTTTAAGTTGATTTGCTGATACAGTTCGTAGAAGTATGACTGGTTCGGAATATTAATGTTGAGCGTGTAAGGAAGAAAACCTTCCGACTCAATAATCATGTCGTAATTTTTTGCAGGGGGCAGGATAATGAGATAGTTACCCGTTACCGGATCGGGATCGTAAACAAAATCGAGTTTTTTGTTCGTTTCATTGTCGACGAGGTAAATTTTCGTCGGCATTGGTTTGCCGGTTTCAGCATTGAGAATCTTACCCTTGATCATGGTAAGGGGAATATTACCCGATTCGGCAGGCATATCGAGGTAATAGATGTCCTGTCCGCCCATACCGCCTTTGCGATCCGAGGAGAAGTATCCGCGGGTTCCGTCGGCGATAAGGGTAAAGTAATTATCATTTGCGGTGGTATTCACCGGGTAGCCCATGTTTTCAGGCGTCGACCATTTGTCGCCGACGAGCTTGGTCATGAATATATCGCGTCCACCCATGGAGTTGTGGCCGTCGGACGTAAAGAAGAGCGTCTTTTGATCTGGGTGTATGAACGGGGCGTCTTCATTCGCCTTGCTGTTAACTTCAGGACCGAGGTTTACCGGTGCACTCCAGGTTCCGTTTGGCAGCAATTCCGTTTTATAGATGTCCAGTCCGCCGAAACCGTTAATGCGGTCACTTGCGAAATAGATTACCTTTCCGTCGGGCGTGATCGACGCTG
Organism: Bacteroidota bacterium; assembly: GCA_023417955.1. GTDB lineage: Bacteria > Bacteroidota > Bacteroidia > Cytophagales > Cyclobacteriaceae > Ohtaekwangia. The sequence goes on along the minus strand of JAEZDW010000116.1, from coordinate 26,524 downwards.
TCGATTCGAGGTACTTCGGCGTGTTGATATTTGGTGTCAGCAAAGAAGGTTTAGACCAATCGGTCCCTGCCTTGGTGATTTGATACAGTCCGCCGGGATCCTGGGCTCCACCCATGAAGACAATCATCTTCTGACCATCGGCGGAAATTCCTGCGGTACCCACGTTATAATCATGCGCGATGGGCACCACTTTCGGTTCGCTCCATGAACCGGAGTTGTTGTAGGAGATATAAACTTCTTCAATGAACTTGTCTCCCGTGCGGGTCTTGCCTGTATTCGGGCGTAATGCGGTGAATGCCATTACACTTTCATCCGCAGAGACAACGGGATTGTATTCCGTATACTCCGAATTAATTATAGAATTAAAATGGTGTACTTTGAAATCGCGGGGCACTGACATAAATGCCATTGCGTTGTAGCACGTCTTCAGTGCAGCATCTGCTTCAGCGATTGCTTTTTTGTCGGCCTTTGCCAGTTCGCGATAGCGCGTAAGTGTTTCGACGGCTCGCGGCAGGTTTTCATCACGTGCATAAAGCATCCCGAGGTCATAATGAACAGACAGAGGCAGGCCCTGGCCTTTTGAGAGGGCGTACTCGTAGTACGGGATCGCCTTTAGATGATCATTTGAATTAAGGGATTTGTGATAACACACGCCGATTTTATAATGAAGCATTGGATCCTTATCTCCGGCTTCAAGGGCCTCAAGGAATTTTGGAAGCGCGGAATCGTATGCACGGATACCAAAAAAGCGCTCACCTTCGGAGCGGGCTTTGTTGTTTTGGGCGCAGATTTCGACGATTGAAAAAATTATGAGGACAATCGTCAGAAAGGCAAACTTTCTTTCCATGAGAAAAAAATTTAAACCCCAATACTACGAACATTATTAAGGAATTATGATGCGAAGTTGACCACGACCTTACAATGTAAGTCAGACACCTCAGAGCCTGACATGCGCATTTATTCGTTATTGAAGTAAAATAACAGACTCCAAATATTCCCGAATCGCCCAAAAAAACTACGTCTAATAGGAAATTACTTGTATAATACCGACTTTTAACCTCTACGGGTATCCCTCATGAATGAGAAACTGCTTTCGCTGCTGCATGTGAAGCCAGGTGAAGGAGGTCGCGTCCTTCTTCTCCTTGTCATGAGCTTCTTCATGGGGGTATTTGTTGCAACCTTTACCGTTGCGGCGCAATCGTTGTTCCTCGAAAACTTCACGGATCCTACAGATCTCCCGGCCGGGCTCTTCTTTTCCGGTGTATTCGCATTAGGTGCCACACTGGTTTACAACTTTCTCCAGAACAGAATTCCGTTTCCGGTTTTAGCAGGTCTGTGTCTTCTCGTTATTACGGTTCTTACGGCCTTTATTGAATTCGGACAACGATTTTTTGCCGATGTAAATGACATTTATTTCTTTGGATTCATTTCCATTGTACCGTTCACGTACCTTACGTTCCTGACATTCTGGGGCGCCTTTGGGCGCCTCTTCAATTTACGTCAATCCAAGCGTTTGCTGAACTCGGTTGACCAGGGTGCGATGCTCGCAGCATTCTTTGCATACCTGCTGATTCCGCAGTTCCTGGATCTGCACTGGGCCACAACGGAGAGCCTGTACACGGTCAGCCTGATCAGCATGGCGGCGTTTCTCGGCCTCTTTATCTATCTCTCGTTCCGGTTTCTGAACCGTGCCCGGTCATTCGCCGAAGAAAAGGTATTTTATCGCAAGGTTAACTTTCCCGATTTCTTCCGGAATAGATATCTGCTTTTCCTGTCACTATTCGTCATCGTATCCATTGTTGCCACCAACTTCGTTGAATACTCCTTTCTTAGTGTAACCACCACATACAACGAAGGTCGTGGTGAAGACGCGCTGGCCACGTTCCTGGCGTACTTCGAAATGACAATTGTGATCTTTTCATTTTTGTTCGATACGCTCGCGCAGGACCGGATCATCAAAGAATATGGAATGCGTGTCTCGCTGCTGATCAGCCCGCTGCTTATCGGATTTTTTACTGTTTGCGCATTCGGGCTTGGGGCTGCGTTCGGATACACCCCCGGGAACAACTTCTTTCTACTGTTCTTCATCATTGTAGCCGTCAGCAAACTATTCCTTTCGACGTTGCGCGAGACGCTTACAGAAACCACCTTCCGTTTATACCTCCTGCCGGTAGATGGCAAGTTCCGGATAGACGTTCAAACCAAAGTGACCGGTACGGTAACTGCGGTAGCAACACTCGTCGGTGGTGGAATTATTTATTTGATTACCAGCACCGATGTCTTTAGCCTGCTTTCGGTTACAGGTTTCACCATACCGTTGATGTTTGCGTGGTTCTACGTAACGAACAGGCTACACAACAGCTATAAGGACACCCTTCAGAATACACTGGAGAGTAACAGGGATACCGCTGCTCAAACGCGTTCCGTAGATTATTCAGTCGGATCATTGCTTGAAAAAGAAACGCACAGCTCCATTGAAGAAAAGGTGATTTATTCACTGAAATTGATGGAGAAGCTAGAGCCGGCGTTGTTTGAAAACGCCCTGATACGATTAAGTAACAGCGAGTCGAAAAAGATTCGCGTGTTTGTTACCGACAAACTGAAGGCGCTCGGAGTTAGTGACCCATCGCGAACCGAAATCCGAAGCCTCGCCGAATCCGCTGCTGACGACACACGCGACAGTGACCTTTTATCGATTTCTTCGGAACGCCTCACTGTTTTAAGCAAGTCGGGGCGCCAGGCGGACCGCATCCTTGCTGCGAAACTGTTGCGCAAACTGATTGGTCCTAAGACCATATTCATTCTGATCGAATTACTTCGGGACGTGGATCCAAAAGTGCGATTTGAAGCGCTCTACACGGCGAGAAAAGTAAATCGTCCGGAAACGTGGCCTGTATTAATCGAGCTCCTGGGCTCCCCATCGTATAGCCACCTCGCTGCGACAGCACTGCATGAAGTCGGGGAAAGGATTCTTTCGCCGCTTGAAAGCGCTTTCCATAAGTCGGGCCAGTCCGACATCGTGATGCTGCGGATCGTTCAGGTAATGGGCCGCATTGGTTCCCGATTTGCAAATCAACTGCTGTGGCAGAAAGCTGACTATCCAGACAAACGCATTGTAAAGCAGATTCTGCACAGTCTTCGCTTTATCAACTACAAGGCTGAGGGCCGCGAGTCACGGGACGTCGTCAACCTGTTGGAAGCCGAAATTGGAAAGGCGATCTGGAACCTCGCATCAATCCACGAACTGCCGGACAAGCCGGAACTCTTTTTCCTGCGGGAAGCGCTGCAAGAGGAAGTGCAGGACAACTATGACCAGATATTCATGCTCCTGTCGCTGATTTATGATGCAAAGAATATTGAATTGGTACGCAACAACCTGGAATCCAACGATCCTGACAGCATTGCGTTTGCCCTGGAACTCCTTGACCTCTTCCTTGACCACGAATTAAAGGTCAGACTCATTCCTTTGCTGGATGAGTCGTCCACACCACATAAGCTGCGTGAACTTCAGCACTTCTATCCACGGGAGGAGTATACGCCAATCCAGGTGATCAACTACATTCTCAACCGCGATTACAACTTCAGCAATCGATGGACCAAAGTGTGCGCGATACATGCCACAGCATTTATGCCGGACTTTCGCGTCAGCCGGGGACTAGTCGCGCATATGTTTAATCGTGACAAACTTTTGCAGGAAACCGCGGCGTGGGTGATTTACAACAAGGACAGAGAACTTTATGGAAGGATTGCAGAGCGTCTTCCTGCACGCGACAAGCGCTTCCTGGACTCTTCCATCGAAAACAACCAATTGCTTGACGGGTTGAATGACGGATTCTTCCTGTTTATTGAGATGGTTATGTTCATTAAGCAGTCTTCGGTGTTCCGCAATATTAACGGCCTACTCATCAGCGACCTTGCCGATAAGATTACGCCTTTGGACATTGCAACAGGTGACCAGTTAAGGTTTAATCCCGAAGATCCGAACACGCCGTTGTTCATCGTTGCTCATGGTGAAATCGTTCTTCATTCCGGTTCACAACTTATTACCCGAATGAAGCGCGGCGACGTATACGGGGAAATATTTTCTAACAATCCGGTGGAGCGCGTGAGTATGCTGGAAGCAAAAGAACGCTCCGTGGTTTTTAAAATTAACCTCATGGATTATTATTTTGTAATCGCAAACCACCATGAACTCGTACAGGGGCTTATCCGGAACGTAACGGAGCTGGACCGGCGGGTTGAGGAAGTGAGGCCGGAGTAGTTTGATAATCGTATTTAATAAACCGGCTGTGAAGCCGTAGTACATAAAACAATTTTTTAAACATGAACTTTGACATTGACGTCCTGATCATTTATGCCGACAACGACGACGTTCCTTCGGGTAACGGTCCGGGCTGGGTATCGCAGTTCAAGCGCTTCCTCGAATTGATGTTGAGCCAGGTTCTTGGCAGCAAACCGAACATCATGCTGAAAGGTGAGCATAATAACATCGTGTCGCCAAACCTCGACAATACGGCGCTGCTGATTCCCGTCCTTTCAAAGGACTTCATTGAATCTGGCTCCTGCCTCGATCACCTTGAAACATTTCACAAGGTGACCTCAGAGAGTCAGCACGCCGCGTCAAGACTGTTTAAGGTATTCAAGAGTCCGCTGGCGGTAATGGAACAGCCTCCCCGCCTGCGTGAATTACTTGGCTATGAAATGTATCAGGTTGATCCTGAATCAGGTGATGTTCGTGAGTACACGGATTATTTCAGCACCGAGGCAGAGCGCCAGTACTGGATGAAAATGGTAGATCTCACCTATGATATTTATGATGCGCTCACGATTCTGAAGCAGCAGTCGCGGCAAGCCGAATCTGTTCCTTACAAACGCAAAACGATTTACCTCGCCGAAACCGGCCATGACCTTTCGGTACAGCGGAATATTATCAAGCGCGAACTGCAACGTCACGGCTACCAGGTTTTGCCGAACCAGACATTACCAGGCACAATCAGTGAACTTGAACGTGTCGTAAGGCGCGACCTCGATCAGTCTAACCTTTCTATCCATCTTATTGGAAGCGCCTACGGCGAAATTCCGGAAGGATCGGATCGCTCCGTGGTGGACCACCAGAACAAGTTCGCCTCCGAACGCAGTGTGCATGCAAGGCAACAAAACGAGGAGTTCACGCGCCTGATCTGGATACCATCAAATCTTGCAAGCGCGAGTGAGCGCCAGAAAGCATTTATTGAAAGCATCAAGCGCGACGTAGAGTCACAGGAAGGTGTGGAAATCCTTCAGACGAGTCTTGAAGATTTCAAGAATATTATGCGTGAAGAATTGCTCGAGGCGGTTGAAAAGAAACATTTTTCCGAGAGCACCGGCAAGTCAGTGTACGTTATCCACGACAAGGTTGATCACTCGGATGTGAAGCCGTTCATTCAGTTTCTCCGGGATTCAGGTTTCGATGTACTTATCCCTGAATTTGACGGTGAATTGCTTGATCTTCGGCAGAAGCACATTGAAAATCTGCGTCGTCTTGACGGCGCCATTATATACAAGGGAAAGGTGAATGAACAGTGGGTTCGGATGAAAGCCCTTGATTTACTTAAAGCCCCGGGTTTCGGACGGAAGAAACCCATTGTGGCGAAGGCGATTATCGCTCAGCCGGGGTCGGGTGTTAATTCGGAAGCGTTTCGTACACAGAACCTGCGTGTTATTGAAACAGATCCGAATCACACACTTGAGTCGCTGAAGTCATTCTTACAGGAATTTAATACGTAATCCATGAGCACGGTTACCGACCGCAATGTTCTGACCATTAATCCCTTTCCCGGGCTGCGGCCTTTCCAGATCGAAGAGAGCCATCTCTTTTTCGGACGCGAGGGGCAGAGTGATGAGGTACTGCTCAAACTTTCGAAAAACCGATTCGTCGGAATTATTGGTCCCTCAGGCAGTGGTAAGTCTTCTTTTATTTATTGCGGCGTAATGCCGATTCTCTATGGCGGTTTCCTAACGGACACAAGCCCTGACTGGGAAGTCGTTGTTGCACGCCCCGGAAACGCGCCGATCGATAACCTTGCGGAGGCGCTGCTCAAGAATCAGCCCGACTTTATCGCGTCCGATTCCGAAGAAAAGAAAATCAAGAGAACGATTTATTCAACGCTCCTTAAAAGTAGTTCCCTGGGGCTTGTCGAAGCAATCGAGCAAACAAGAAAATCAGCTGACAAGAACTATCTTATTCTTGTCGACCAGTTTGAAGAACTTTTTCGTTTTAAAGACAGCCAGGACGTAAACGCCGTCAATGAAACGCTCGCATTCGTTAATTTGTTGATCGAGGCTATTGACTATCCGGATGTACCGGTGTACGTCGCGATTACGATGCGTTCCGATTTTATCGGTGATTGTGCTCAGTTCCCTGAACTCACGAAAAAGATCAACGACAGTCACTACCTGATCCCTCAACTTACGCGTGATCAGAAACGCGCGGCCATTGAAGGTCCCGTCGCCGTTGGCGGTGGTGTGATTGCACCACGGCTTGTTCAACAGTTGTTGAATGATCTCGGCGATAATCCCGACCAGCTTCCAATCCTGCAGCACGCATTGATGCGGACCTGGTCATACTGGACACAGTTCCGCGAAAGCGAAGGCGAACCATTAGACTTAAAACATTATGAGGCTATTGGTACAATGTCGGAAGCGCTATCGATGCACGCGAACGAAGCCTACGACGAACTCAACGAGGATCAGAAGCACGTCTGTGAAATTCTGTTTAAAGCAATCACCGAAAAACGAGGTGAGAACTTCGGCATCCGCAGGCCTACACGCCTCAATGAAATAGCCGCCATTGCAGATGTTCCTGAAAGTGAAGTAATAGCGGTCGTTGAAAAATTCCGTGCACCCGGAAGGTCGCTGCTAACGCCGGCGCATGGCAACACGCTCACCTCGCGTTCAATGGTTGACATCTCACACGAAAGTCTCATGCGTATCTGGGTGCGCCTGAAGAACTGGGTGGATGACGAAGCCGAGGCGGTGCAGATGTACACGCGCCTTTCAGAAGCTGCGTCGATGTATCAGGTTGGCAAGGCGGGCCTGTGGCGGCCGCCGGACCTCCAGCTTGCGCTAAACTGGCAAAGCAAACACAAGCCGACCCTGGTATGGGGCCAGCGTTACAACCCGGCCTTTGAGCGCACGATGATCTTCCTCGAATATTCGAAGAAGGAATGGGAAACGGAACAACGCGCGAAGGAGCGGGAACAAAAACAAAAGCTGAGGAGAGTCCGCATCTTCGCACTTATCCTTGGGCTCGCAACGATTATATCCATTGGATTTCTTGTATTTGCGTTACTACAAACGCAGATCGCAAAGGAGAATGCGGTTGAAGCCGAACGCCAGAAAACTGAAGCACAGTTTCAACGGGATATAGCTGAAAAGGCCCGCGACGAAGCAAACATTGCCCGTGACGAGGCGGTTGCCGCGAAGGAAGCCGAAGCACAGCAAAGAGCAGAAGCCGAAGCTGCCAGACAGGAAGCTCTCGATAACTTTTCCCTTGCAAAACGTAACGAGCTTCAGGCGAAAGAAAATGAACGTATCGCAAATCTGGAACGAACGCGCGCCGAAGAAAATGAAAAGGAGGCGATCTTCCAGGGTGAGCAGGCACGAAAGAATGCCGCTGAGGCACTGCGCCAGCGCTATATCGCGCAGGCAAAAGCAATGGCCGTAAAATCAAAGGAACTTAATGATCCGGAACAGCAGGCGTTAATTGCCCAACAAGCCTTTAAGTTCAACTCTGAGCACAAAGGTTATGAATACGATAATGACGTGTATAATGGATTATACTTCGCACTTTCGAAGAATGAACATCCGTTAACAAAAAGCCTCAAGGCTCACGATAATGGTGCAGCGCGAACCCTCGTGACCCATGCTGAAGACAATACGATCTACTCTGGCGGCAGCGACGGCAGAATCATTCGCTGGCGATCTGTAAACGGCGAGTGGAGGTCGGAAGTACTGGTTGAAAGAAAGGACTATCAGTATTATTCGATTGATGTCAGCCACGATGAGAAGTACCTGGTTGCAGCAGGGCTCAACACGGTAAGTGAAACCAACAATTATGTTGAGATTTATGAGCTTGGCAACATGAAAGCAGCACCGCGGAAAATAACAGGCTACTCCTATGGCATTGAAAATATTTTGATCGTGCCCAATGGTAAGGGATTTTTCGCGCGGGACAACTCGGGTCGCAGCATCAAATACTGTGACCTTAATACGGTGAAGGAAGTGGTGAAACCATCGGTAAAGATTAACGCCATTGCACTAAGCCCTGACGGCCGATATCTCGCCGGCGCAGGTGACAATGGAAGTCTGTACATCTGGGATGTTAACAATTCGCTTGCGGCGAAAGAGGTACCAAACATTGGCAACCCGTTGACGGCGGTTGAGTTTGATCCCACGTCGCGCATCATCGTGACAGGAGATAACCGGGGCATTGTGAAGTTGTATGACAACCTCGCCGGCATGGTGGTACGCGTGCTTTCGGGGCACACTTCCGGCATTGAGCAGATCCGTTACAACCATGCCGGAACATTCATGGCAACGGCGAGCAAGGACAAGACGGTGAGGTTGTGGAATGTTCCCAACCTGAAGGAGCAGCCTATCGTGCTGAGCGACCACAAGGACTGGGTGTGGAGTGCGACTTTTTCTCCGGATGATGAGCAGCTTCTTGCGAGCGTACACAGCTCAACGGAAACGATCAAAGGTGTTGAGCACACCATTCGCGCATGGCCAACACGCATTGAGACCATGTCGAACATACTTTGCGGTTTTGCAACGCGGAATATATCAGGCGACGAGTGGGATATTTTTGCAGGGAATGACCTTCCCTATGAACGCACCTGCGCTGATTTTCCTGCAAATGATAACCGGTAAAGCGTTTACTTTTTACCCGGAAACCGTATAGTTCTATTCAGGAATAGCTGAAGCACTATCGTTCCGGACAACATATAACGACCCGGAGATGAATTTCTCCAGAACCTGACTTTTATGAAAAGACTTTTACACGCTTTTCTGATTGTATGTATTTCAGCAACTGTGGCTTATGCCCAGCTTACTTCGTGCACGCAAACACTTCGTCTCGCGCGATCGACGTATGAACAGGGCAGGCTGCATGATATTCCGAATCTCCTCGAAAAGTGTTTGCAAAGCGGCTTCACACAGGATGAGCGCGTAGAAGCGTATAAACTTTTGTGTCTTACCTACATCTACCTCGAAGAACCTCAGAAGGCCGATGAGGCGATGTTGAACCTCCTGCGCACAGACAACTATTTTGAGATCCGTCCTGAAACGGATCCTGCCGAGTTCGTCGCTCTTTACCGGACATTTCGTACCGACCCTATTTATCGCATAGGACTGAAGGTAGGTGCAAACACAACCCTGCCTGATGTGATCGACTACCTTCCTGCGAACGATCTTACGAGCGAATACGATTTTGGTTTTGCATTTCAGGCCGGCTTCGCTGCCGACATTCCACTTTCAGCGATGGAAGGCAAACTCACCGTACATCCGGAACTGGTGCTGATCATGAGAAGCTTCAAGTACACGAATGAAGGCATATTCAATGATGTAACGCCACAGGGTGACCCGTTCACCCGCCATTATGAAACCAATGGAGTGGAGCGACACACCTGGGTATCAGTTCCAGTGTCCGTTCAATACAGGCTGTTCGACAAGAGGATCAAGCCCTACATATCGCTTGGGCTTTCGGGCGACTACCTTCTGTCTGCGCGCAATACATTTCGCCGTACCAAGGAAGACGCTACGTCACTCGACGAACAGTCCATCGACCTGATTGACAGCAGGAAACGCTTTAATGTGAGCGGAATTGTTTCAGCGGGTGTCAAGCTAAAAGTGACCGGTGGTTTTGCCGTGGCTGAAGTCAGGTACGTACGAACGCTGGCAAATGTGAATGACTCCGAAAAAATCTTTGCAAATCTTGACCGTGTGAATCCCACCGGTGGTTACGTTGACGGTATATTCAAGGTCAACGCATTACAATTTACTATTGGATACATGTACAATCGCTTCAACCCGAAGAAGATTAAAAGGTAGACCTTCATGAAGAGACTTTATACCATTGCGATTTCACTTGCCTTATTCGCGGGTTGCGGGGAACTGGACGACGCGCCACTGAGCGAACGCACAACCTTCATGCATTTTTACGAAGGCGCGTACAGCCTTACCGCCGCCGCTGCGGAAATCGCCCCCGACGGCTACGTGATTGCCGGAACCGTGAACGTCAGCGGAAATACGCGCGCCTCGCGCATGATCGTAATCAAGACCGACAGGCACGGTCAGAGACAGTGGGAACGCGTCATCGACAACGGTATTGCCAGTGGTATCAGAGTCCTGCCAGGCGGTTACGCCGTCATCGGCAGCCATGCTGCGTATAACCCTAACACCGGAAATATCAGTGAACTTGAAAACTATAATTCAAGACTCGTTATCCTCGACGCAGGTGGAAATGTGGTTCAGGATATCTCTTCTCAAACGAAGACCAACGCGAGCGATTTGCATATCGACTACTATGGCGACGCAATAACACAAGATAATGACGGTAACCTGATCACGCTGGGCACCTATCAGGAGCCTGGCAAGAGCGAGTATTCATACGTGACGGCTCTTTCAGCTACAACATTCGACACATTATGGCACCGCGCTTACAACTACATCGTTCGCGACTATGTAAATACGAAGTCCGTGCACTACAACGGCGGACGAGTGCTGTGGGGTTCAAGCATCACGGAAACACTTAACGCATTCAACTATTCTTACCTCGCAATTCCTGTTGTGGTTGAGAACTCGACATTCGTGAACAGCAACTACTTTGGTCAGAACCAGGATCAGCAATCGCTCAGAATACGCGACATCCGGGAATCTGCCCTGGGCTACGCAGCCGTTGGAACGTACTCCAAACCCGACGGCACCAATGCCGACATGTTTTTTATCCGCGTTGACCGCAACGGAAACTTCATTCAGGAAAGCATCCGGTATTTCGATGCCCAACTCTCGGCAACGCAGCCGAATCTTACCGAACCCAGTTTATCCGATGTAACAGAATCTGGAGAGGCGCTCACTCCTACACGCGACGGAGGATTTGTTTTGGCGGGGACGCTGGTAACGGATGAAGGGAAACGAATTGGCAACGGCGGAAATGATGTATGGTTGATCAAGGTTGACGCATTTGGAGTCACCGAATGGAGCCGCATTATGGGCGGGCCAACAAGTGAGATGCCGGCGTCAATTCGCGAGACGGAAGACGGAGGGCTGTTGATTTGTGGTACTATTCGCGACGGCAACGAACAATCAGGCGGATTATCATCCATTTTCCTGATGCGCACGGATTCGCGCGGCGAAATGAAAAAGTAACAAGGAAATTTCAAACAGATATTCGACCATGTTTCTGAAGATTCAAAAGAACATCCTTCTGTTGACGGCAACAATTATCCTGTCCGCGGGCTGGGTTCTTGCACAACCTGCGCTGACATTCTCGCCGGTGGATGGTGCTACGGATGTTGCTGAGAACGTAAACATTACGATTTCATCAGACATTGCCCTGCGAAGAGCCAATGATGACGCGAACCTAACCAACGTAAACATCGGCGCGCTGATCACGCTCCGCGAAAATGACGCTGCCGGACCCGCCATTCCTTTCACAGCGACGATAAATGTCGCAGATGACGTTATTACGATCAACCCTTCGGGGCTGCTCCCCTCTAATACGGTGATTTACGTTGCAATCACCAATGTTGAATCGACAGGAGGTGCCGCCATTGATCCTGACCCGACATCGATCACATTTACGACGGGCGATACACAGACGCCAACGGTTTCGTTCTCGCCCTCCGGCGGAACTACAGGGGTGCCCCTTAATTCAAATATTACAATTACTTTCAACGAACCTGTCCGAAATATTGACAATTCCCCCATTACAGACTTTTCGGGAATCGTAGAGCTGAAGCTCACAAACAACGCAGGTGCCCCCGTCCCGTTTTCTGCGAGCATCAATGGAGCGAACACAATAATTACAATAGATCCGGATGACCCATTTGAAAGTGCAACGGTCTACTACGTGGAAGTAAGTTCTGTCGAAGATGCCAACGACAATGCAATTGGTACGTTGAGCATAACTTTTACCTCCCAGGATATACAGCCTCCCACGGCTTCGTTTAATCCGGCCAACGCGGCCACCGGCGTGTCTGAAACCGGGAACATTGTTATCACATTTAATGAGGCGGTGCGCATGCCCGACAACACTACCCTTACAAATGGAAATGTCGATGGTTTGATAACGCTGAAACTTACAAACGCAGGAGGTGCTGACATACCCTTTGATGCGACTATAAACGCCGGAAAGGATGTTATTACCATTGATCCTGACAGTCCATTGCCTTCGAACGCGACGATCTATGTTGCTATCAGCAGCGTTGAAGATCAAAGTGACAACGCATACGCAGGCGGGAGCATTACTTTTCAAACCGGAGATTCGCAGGGACCTATTCCGACATTCAATCCCGCGAACGGGCAAACCAATGTTTCGATTGCCAGCAATTTAACTATCACTTTCAACGAGAACATTTTCAGAGCCAGTGGTGGTGGTCCATTTAATAACACTACCATTGATGATGTAGTCATATTGAAACTGACTAACGCAGGTGGAGCAGATGTTCCTTTTGATGCGACGTTCAACGGATCGAATATGATTACCATAGATCCTGTCTCAAACCTGAACGGCAGCCAAACCTATTATCTCGCGGTTAAAGCAGCGAGTGTCGAGGACAACGCCGGGAATGAAACTCCCCTTACATCGATCACATTTACCACAGAGCTTCATCCAAACATTACCAACGTTGGTCCGGGTTCGACGACTTGCGCCGGCCAGACGATGACAATCACGGGTACAAACTTCAATTCGCCTACAGTAACGATCAACGGGGTAACAGCAACCATTGTGGGCGTTCCTACAAGCACAAGCATTCAAATCACGGCACCAGGTGGCGCGGCAATAGGTTCATTTCCGGTAGTCGTTACGAATGGAAGCGGTCTGTCGGACAATTCGTCGGCATACACCATTAAGGAGGCAATAAATCTGGGTCTTACCGTTGCCGGGAGTCCGCCTGCGCCTGCGGTGAGTTCGAACTTCAATATCGTTGTTGGTTCAGTCGCTCCGGGTAACGGAACACAACCGACGGTATCATACAGAGTCCGAAGAATTCAGCCAACAACAGGATCGTTTACATCTGGACAAACCGGGAATTCAGGGCAATTAAGTTTCGGTCCGTTCTCGCATGCTAACCCCGGCACCTATGTATACGAGGTGGAGGCGACCTCAACGAACTGTGGAACAGTGACGTTGACGCAAACTGCCACCATCACCATCGCGGAGTTGTCAGCGAACGCAGGAAACCCAACTACGATATGTCAGGGAGCGACGATCACATTGGGTGGCCAGCCACCCGCAACTGGCGGTACCGGCTTCTATCAATATTCCTGGAGCTCCATCCCTGCAGGTTTCTCAAGCACGTCGCCGAATCCCCAGGTAACACCTTCAGCAACAACCACCTATTTCCTGACGGTGACGGACAATGGTGGTGCGTCAGATAACGCGAGCGTTGTGGTTACGGTGAATCCCACGCCTGCGGTTGCGTTTATTCCCGTTGGAGATGAGGCACTGGTAAGAACGAACTACACGATTGAAGACAATGACTACGAAATCAACACTACTGCGACCCCACCTGACGGAACACGCCTGATTACTGGTCCGGGGGTGTTTCTTAAAAACGACGGAAAGTATTACTTCAACCCGTTCTTGTCCGGGACCGGTTCACACCAAATTCAATACACGCACACAAACGCTAACGGGTGCTCGAACACTACATCCATAACTTTCAACGTTTCTGCATCTGTGGTTGACGGACTCCTATCCGTCTATTGCTGGAACTCACCAAATGACACGGACATACGTGTCGGTGTTACCGCAATCCCGCCGGGAAGGCAATTGACCCGTTTGAGGTTCTACAATGGCTGCTATTACGACGCACCTAATGCTACCTGCGCTGGTGTAAATCCGCTGACGCCTAACTCTTACGTCAATGCTGTCGACATCCAAACAGGGCTGCCAGTACAAATCCCGTCTACCTACACGTTGGACATCAATGCTATCTATAACAACTACGGCGCAAACAGTTTCTACATTGACATCTTCGTCAAGGATATGTTTGGGTTCGAGACATTGCAGAGCTTCCAATTCTTTAGAGTAGTACCTCCGGGGCCGACGCCTGAAATACTTGGCATAACCGAAAGAGAGACGATATGCTCTGATGCATCGCCGATTACACTTTCACCTTCAATCGCCGGCTATACGGTAAACAACTTCACAATTAATCCGGGGCAAGGTGGCGCAATTAACGGCGACGATTTTGAACCCGGTGATGTAAACTTTGGAGGAGCGGACATCCTTCCGTTAACGGTTCGTCTGAATTATTCTGATTTCAATGGGTGCTCGAATTTCGTCGACCGAAACTTTTATGCGATCCGCAGACCGGATGCCCCGATTGCACCCCCGGTTTCATATTGCCAATTCTCTGCTGCACCCTTTAGTGTCTTTGCGTCGGGTTATGGAGAAAACTATTTATGGTATAACACAGACCCGTCCGGCGGTGGCGCTACTCCGATTGAGCGGGGTCCGATTCTCAACCCACCTACCATCGATGGACAAAGCCCGACTCAGCAGACGTTTTATGTTACACAACTTCTGGCTGGCTGCGAAGGATCGCCCGCCTCAACTACAGTAACGATAAAACCAGCACCAGACGCAGACTTCAGCACGCCACCAATCTGTAAAGAACGTCTGTTTACGTTGAACGGTCCGCTTGACGCGGGTAATGTCCCCTACCAGGACTACAATTGGGACTTCGGCGACGGGATCGGAACCGGCAGCGGTGAATCCGTGAACTACAGCTATAGCAACGAAAACAATTACACGATCACACTGGAGATCACTTCCTCCGAGGGCTGTACGAATAAATCAACGCGTAACATCACTGTGGGATTAAACCCGGTTCCATCGTTTACCTTTAATCAGGTGTGTGAAGGTGATAACACGCAATTTTCAGGCAGTGCAGATATTCCTGTAACCGAATACCAGTGGGATTTTGGTGACGGTACATTTACACCCCGTGGGGCCAGTGGCAATTCAGTGCCTGCACCAAATTCAGGAACATTTCAGAATCCGGTCCATCTTTTTGGCGACGGTGTTGGCGACTATCCGGTTACAATCACATCCTTCACAGCCACCGGGTGTTTCGGCACATTAACAAAGAATATCACGATACTCGATTACCTGCCATTTGATGCCAACGATCCCTACAGTATGCGGGACCTTGACGGCGGAAGAGGTTATTGGACAATTGAAGATATCAATGGCAACACTACCTGGACGTTCGACCAACCTAACAAGATAATCCTTTCGGCGCCATCACTTGAAAATGCATGGGTGACGAATGCAACAGGAACGTATCTTCCGAATGACCGATCATTCGTGAACAGCCCATGTATGGACATAACAGGTTTTACAAAGCCGGTTATTTCGCTTGATTACATTGCTGACACTCAACAAAGCTATGATGGTGCAGTTCTCGAATATTCAACCAACGGAGGGGTTACCTGGACAGCACTCGGAAATACATCTTCCGGGGTTGAATGGTTTACAACACAAGGTTTTATTACCGGTAACGTGGGCAGCAGCCAGGTTGGCTGGTCGGGACAGTTATATAAGGGCGAAGCTGCCCCATTTGACTGGATGCAGGGCCGTCATAAACTAGACGATATTCCCAATAAGTCGAAAGTGCGTTTTCGCATTGCGTTTGCCAGCAACAGCGACGGTGAATTTGAAGGATTTGCTTTCAGAAACGTGAGCATACGCGAGCGCAACAGAAATATTCTTGTAGAGAACTTCACTAACAGTGAGTTCGGGCCCAATAACGCGGCCTATCTCGCGATCTCGGAGACTGAGGCTGTGAAGATGCAGTATCATATGGGGTATCCGACCGACGATCCGGAATTCAGAATTAATCCGACAGATCCCGCAGCAAGGGCCGCGTTCTATGGTGTTCCACTCGCCAGTGGCTACATCCCACGTGGTTTCGTCGATGGTGCCAGCGAAGGCGACCTGACTGCACCGTGGCAAACACAACACCGCGACCTGCGTTCACTGGCATCGGCTCCCTTCCTTATCAACATCGATGTTCAATCAGTAGATGGTGAATTGGTGGTCACTGCTTCGGCCGACGTTCTGCAGAACTTTGCCGTCACAGACAATATCCGACCCGTTATGCACATAGCGGTTGTGGAGAAGACCGCCGGCACACACGGGAATGTAGTTCGCAAGATGTTACCTTCTGCAACGGGAACACTGATACCGCTACCATTAGTGGAAGGAACCACAACGGATGAGATAACGGCGCGCTGGAGAGTGAGCGGCTCCGTCGATCGTTCCGATCTTGCTGTAGTTGTGTTTGTTCAGGATGAGCTCACACGCGAGGTCTATCAGGCTGCTATCGAAAAGATAATTGCTGACCCGGGTGTGATCACGGATGTAGAGGAGACAATTTCTGCCGGACTGGCATTTTTCCCTAACCCGGCGAATGACGAACTCAAGATCCGATTAAAAGAACCTGCGAAAGCCTCGCTGCGGATCAGCATGAATGATGCGGTAGGCAAAGAGGTGCATCGTTCCGTATTCGACCGGGGACAGGTCGAGAAAACTCTGGACACAAGCGCATTAGCTTCCGGAGTTTACTTCATTCAGGTTGAAACCTCGAATGGCTTAGTCCGAAAAAAGGTCATGATCGTACACTAACATTTGGAATATCAACGTTTTTGCAGATGGGAGCCCTTGCATACACAAAGGCGATTTCCCTTTTTGCAACTACGCATCTTTCCTGTATTTTTAGTATCGAGTTAATCAACCCTTAACACCTTTCGATGGAAATCTTCCTACGGGCAGAAACATGGTTAGCCTTACTTACGCTTACGTTTTTTGAAGTTGTACTTGGTATTGATAACATCATTTTCATTTCCATCGTATCCAACCGTTTGCCAGCAGAAATCCGCGACCGGACGCGAAACTTCGGTCTGCTGCTTGCGATGGTCGTAAGAGTACTGTTGCTGCTTACAATTACCTGGGTGATGAAATTCAAGCAACCGCTGTTTACAATCCCGCAATTCCTGCTCCTTGAACACGATCTCGCAATCAGCGGACGCGATCTGATTCTGATTTTCGGTGGCCTATTCCTGATTGCGAAGAGTACCCGTGAGATCAATCACGAGATGGAGGGCGAAGATGAGACCATTGAACAAAGTAAAGGTAAAGTCAACGTAACTGGTATCATCGTGCAGATCATCCTGCTTGACATTATCTTTTCATTTGATTCGATTCTCACGGCGGTAGGACTTACCGACATGGTGTTGATTATGATCATCGCCGTAGTGCTTTCCATTGGTATCATGATGATTTTCTCAGGCAGGATCAGCGCTTTCATCAACCGGCACCCGTCGATGGAAGTACTCGCGCTGGGATTCCTGATCCTGATTGGCTTTATGCTTTTCCTGGAAGGATTGCACTACGATATTCCGAAGGGCTACATCTATTTTGCAGTAGCCTTCTCGTTAATGATAGAAATGGTTAACATACGCGTTCGAAACAGACGTAAAAAGGCCCGCGAAGAATTTCATGAGTAACTTAGAACAACTTCAATACCCGATTGGGAAGTTCAGTCCCAAACCATCATATTCCGCAGAAGAACGTGCAGCGTACATTGACTCCATCGAGAACCTTCCGGATAATATCGAAACGCTCATTAGATCGTTCACCGACAGTCAATGGGCAACGCCATATCGTGAAGGTGGGTGGACTGCGCGTCAGGTAGTACATCATCTTGCCGACAGTCATATGAATGCCTACATCCGCATCAAGTGGGCACTCACTGAAGAAACGCCTGTGATCAAAGCTTACGATGAAAAACTATGGGCACTTACACCGGAGGTTGCGTTCGATCCGCTCTTTTCACTGGCATTGCTTAAGGCATTGCACGCAAAGTGGGCACTGCTGCTCCGGAATATTCCCGAAGAACAGCTTCAGCGCGCGTTTGTCCATCCGGACACAGGCAAAAAGAACACCATTGAACGGATGCTCGCCCTTTACAGTTGGCATGGCGAACATCACCTCGGACACCTCAAGATCGTTGCAAATAGCTAACTTAGCGCTTGCGCAAAATCAGAATTCGGCGTGAGCTATAAACCGCCTTTATTTTTATTCAACGGTCATCTTGAAACAATATTCCCTTCGCTGATTCGGCGCGTTACGGTGCCGCCGTATGTACGCGAACGGATTGAAACAGCTGATGATGACTTCCTCGATCTGGACTGGATTCGAACGGGATCAAAAAAACTCCTCATCATTTCACATGGACTTGAGGGCAGTTCAGACCGCGCATACGTCAAAGGCCTGGCGAAAGCCGCTTTAGGGAACGGTTTTGATGTGCTTGCGTGGAACTTCCGTGGCTGTGGAGGCGAGATCAACCGGCAGCTACGTTTTTATCACAGCGGCGCGACCGATGACCTGCATACTGTTGTGATGCATGCGTTGGCAGGCTCGACATATAAGGAAATCAACCTTGCCGGATTCAGCCTGGGGGGCAACCTTACGTTAAAATACCTTGGTGAACGATCACACAGCCCACAAATCAAGAAGGCCGTAGTCTTTTCGGTCCCGTTGGATCTTCATACGAGTTGTGCCAGGATTTCGCAGCCTTCAAACTGGATTTATGCGAATCGTTTTCTGAGGAGTCTCAAGCAAAAAGTCATTCTGAAGAGCGAGCGGTATCCAGAACTGGAAACGCGATATCTTCCGACTATACGCACAATCCAGGCATTTGATGATGCGTACACTGCTCCATTGCACGGGTACAGTGACGCCGCAGATTATTACACACAGAACAGTTCGATTCATTTTGTAGAGGCGATTACAATTCCGACGCTGATCATCAATGCACTGAACGATCCATTCCTCAGCCGTAAGTGCTTTCCTGTTGAATTACTCACGGGCCATCCAAATGTCAGGCTTGAGACACCAAGTCGTGGCGGGCACGTTGGTTTTGCACAATTCACACCAGCGGGATTGTATTGGAGTGAAGCCAGGGCGGTGGAGTTTTTGATTGCTGATTGACCCGCTGATCTGAGGATTGCGTTGAATTGACTTGACCGGCTGATTAATTTCCGGATGGAATAGTTTTTCGAACAGGGGTAACGTGTTAACTTTCCTGCTCACTAAACTCCGTGTATGATTGACCGGTACAGCATTACAGCTTCGGCCTCCGGCATTCGGGAACGATTCTCGGTTGACGTACCGGATTCAATTGCTCCCAATTACAACGCTGCGCCAACGCAATTGCTACCTGTCATTACTTCAACTGCACCTGAAGGCGTCGGCACATTTTACTGGGGCACGTCACCGATGTGGTCGAAAAACAAGACGCTGTCGGAGAAGATCATCAACGTAAGGGCGGAAGTTATTCCCGAAAAGGTATCGTTGCAAAAAGCGCTTCGAAAGAGCCGATGCATTATTCCTGCAGACGGGTTTTATGCGTGGAAGAAAGCTGGCAAGAAAACACAAATACCTTACCGCTTCGTCTGCCGTGATCAGGATCTCTTTTCATTTGCAGGGTTCTGGGAGGAGTATGAAGACACTGACGGGAATGAGTTTCACACTTTTACAGTAGTCACTGTTCCGTCAAACAACATTGTCGCACAGGTGCATGACCGTATGCCGGCGATCCTGTCACGAGCTACGGAAAAGATCTGGCTCGACGCTTCAAGCAGTGACGATGATCTTATGGCGGTGTTGGTCCCCTATCCGTCGGAACAGGTAAATCATTACTCAGTTTCGCCACGTATCAGTGATTCAAATGCAAATGCCGCTTCGCTGATTATACCGGCACCCCCTGCCGACCAGCATGGCAACCTGACGTTGTTCGATTAGATCAGAAACCGTCTTCGTCGAGCGGCTCAGGTAATACCTTTTTGTCTTCCTGCTGCTTTTTATCCTCCGGTTGCTGATCGTCCGGCTCCTCCTTCTTTGCCGGCTTCTCCTTTTTATCTTTTTTTCGGCCGAAGAGGCCTTTCTTCTGTTTCTGCTCGGCAGGCTTCACGTCTTCTTCATCTCCCGGTGATTCGTCGATGAAGTCAAAATCGTCTTCGTTGGGCGTTTTGGGTGCTGGTGTTTCTTCAGCAGGCTCGTCTTTCTTCTTTTTCCTGAACAGATTCTTAAAGAATCCACCCTCGCGTTTCGATTTCTTTTCGGCGCTCTTTGCCTCCTCGCCGCGTGCACTCTGTAGGATCCTCGCCTGTCGTACATCCGGAAGGACAAGATATTCGCGCAGGTACCACATATAGTTGTCCTGCTCGACATTAAACGTTACATGTACAACCGCGTATCGCGGCGTTTCGGCAACATATCTCCCGGTGTTTTCATCATAGATGAGACTGTCCGGCATATCGTATTTCAGAACCCTGACTTCCTTGTCTTTTGAGATCACGTACACACTGTCTTCGGCAGACGCGACTTCGTCGCGGGGAACGTCTTCAATGTAGATGCTGTCGATAACAGAGCGTGCTGCCAGGTCAAGTTCAGCACCTGGAACCACACCATCCTCGCCATCTTCACCGAGGAGGCCCTCACCTTCCTTGATATTAAAGCTATCCGGAACAGCAACGTAAATCGGCTTCACCTCAACAGTCTTGAGAGACCGGATTTTCTTGCGGTATGTCGTTGGTTCGGCAACGAGGTATTTTGTCTTGCTGGCGGTGTAGATCTTTGGTGTGGAATCCTCCTTAATGTAACTGAACTTCTTACGAAGCTCCTCCTTGTCATAGATATAGGCACTCTGGAACGCAGGGCATATCGTGCGCTGCGTGCAGGCCGTCAAGCTGAGGATCGCCAATAAAAATGCGGTCAGTGCCCTTACCATGGTTAGGGTAATTCAAGCAAAAATAAAGATTTTATCAACAAAGATGGCCGGTTTCTAGTGCGATTCAGGGGAAAATGGTTCATGTGACCTGGATTGTTCATAAAAAGGCGACTTTGGACGAAAAACTGCTGATCCGGCCAATCCGGCTTTACAGTGACTCTAACGCCAGCTTTTGCTTTTTCGTGAGTCCGGCGACCACTAAATCGTACGAAGCGTCGATCCAGGCCTTTAGTTCGCGGTCGGGGACGGATCCATCAATCAGGACCGTGTTCCAGTGTTTCTTATGCATGTGATAACCGGGCTGGACGGCCTCGTATTTCTCCCTCAATTCTACTGCGATTTCCGGGTCCGACTTCAGGTTGACGCTTGAAAAATCATCCATACTGGTAAGCGCGAACATTTTTCCCATCACTTTGAATACGAGAGTTGTTTCGTCAAAAGGCGTTTCTTCAGTAACGCCCTTTTTTGACAAGCAATACGCGCGAAAAGATTCAAGGTTCACTCCAATGCAGGTTTGATCGCGAGTTTGAAAATGAGGTACAGGACACCGAGAAGAAAAATAGCAATTGATATTTTGTTCACACCGTGCATCATACGCAGGTTGATATTCGAGGGGCGGTTTGGATCTTTCTTACGGAAGAAATACCCTCCCACTTCACCGAGGCTGAAAAAATCTTTCCATGTCCGCCGGGACTCACCTTCGTGTTCTTTGTCAGTGCTATCACTCATACGCATAAGATCACTTTTCACGTCATAGAATCATCAATCAAACACCTTCGACCGGCTCTATCCAGTCACCATGTTCGCGGATCAGGTTAATCAACTCATCCACCGCCTGTGCCGTAGGTACATTTCTGCGAACTACTTCCCTGCCTTTGTACAACGTGATCCGCCCCGGCCCGGAACCAACGTATCCATAGTCTGCATCAGCCATCTCGCCGGGACCATTCACGATACATCCCATGATGCCGATTTTAACTCCTTTCAAATGATTGGTAACGGACCGGATACGCGCCGTTGTCTCCTGCAAATCAAACAGCGTTCTACCGCAGGAGGGGCAGCTGATATATTCGGTTTTTGAAATCCGTGTTCTTGTAGCCTGTAAGATGTTAAAGGCAGTCTGGTTTACAGTTCGTTCGGATATTCCGGTTGCATTTAACATCAGGCCATCCCCCAGGCCGTCGACGAGCAAGCCTCCGGTATCGGTGGCAGCGTACAGCCGGAATTCATCTTCCGTCACGTCGCTGTAAGATCGTGAAAGCACAATTGGGACCGCGTAGTCCAATTGCAACAGTTCTACAAACAAACGCCGCAGTTCGGCCATTGCATGTGCATTATCAGTGCTGGCAATAAGTATAGCCTTCTTGTCAGTCTTGATCTTGTCAAGCAATGCATCATCCAGGTCGCGAAGGGTTACACTAACAAAATATACCTCTGCAGGGATTGCATCCGTATTTCGATATTCATTCGCTGCAAGGAGCGGGTAATGTCTTGTGCGTTCTTTGTGTTGTATCCACGCGTTAAAATCCATTATAACACCAAGTGTGCCCGGTATCTCGAACTCAACCGGGTTTGACGCAGTGTAGATGTAATCACACGCGGAATCTGTGATATTCCATTTGTCCAGTGGTACGGAATACTGGTATCCAACCGCGAACAGTGACGCAGCCGTGATTTGTTGTCTGGTGGAAAAGTCAGCAATAACACGCGGCACGTTGCTACCTCCGATGTTGCCGACAGCATGAGATACTCGCTTGTTGTATTCGAACGGAGTCACCGGGTAGATTCTGATTCCAGGAATCGGCTTATGCCCCGCACGAGACTTATAACGATCCGCCAACGATCTCGCTACCGGTACTTCTGCTTCTGGCTCTTCGGTGAGGCTTACGCGGATAGTGTCACCGAGACCATCTTCGAGCAGGGTACCAATCCCAACAGCGGATTTTATTCTTCCATCCTCGCCATCTCCGGCTTCAGTTACACCAAGATGCAACGGATAAGGTCTTAGTCCTTCTTCATCGAGCTTTTGCACAAGCAGCCGGTATGCCTCCACCATTACCTGCGGGTTGCTCGATTTCATTGAAAGTACGATGTTATAGTAGGATTCGTCTTCGCAAATCCGAAGAAACTCCAATGCGGATTCGACCATTCCAACCGGGTTGTCGCCATAGCGACTCATGATACGATCGGACAAAGAACCATGATTCGTACCGATACGCATTGCTGTTCCGTATTCCTTGCAAATCCTGATCAGTGGAACAAATTTGTCGCGAATACGCTCAAGCTCGGCGCGGTAGGTTGCTTCGGTATAGTCGATTGTTTCGAATCGTTTCTTATCAGCATAGTTACCCGGATTAATTCGCACTTTTTCCACGATTCTCGCCGCCAGTTCTGCAGCATTGGGAGTAAAATGAATATCAGCAACCAGAGGAACGTTATATCCTCTTTTTCGGAGTTCTGTCTTGATTGCTTCCAGGTTCTGTGCTTCCTTCACGCTCGGTGCGGTAATGCGGACATATTCGCAGCCAGCCTCGACCATACGAATGGTTTGCTCAACCGATCCGATGGTATCCATAGTATCAACGGTAGTCATGGACTGGATACGGATGGGGTTTAAGCCGCCCATAGGAACATCGCCAATGCTGACTTCCACGGTTTTACGGCGCTGGTATTCGACGAGACTGTTGCAATATGCCTTCAGCGATGCAAGGGATGCATTCACGATAGATAAGTTTTCACAAAATTAACCTTTAAAATCCAAAAATGTTCCGGAGTGTAGAAAATGGCAGGTTATAAATCGCCCAGCTGCGGACGAATCAAGATTTCTTCCACTACACTTCTTTCCGAAAGCGTCCAGGCGGAATAGATTGATTCGGCAACATCCCCGGCTTTCATGAACCGTTCTTCGGGAAGCTCGGTTCCAGCCCAGCTTGCCGTGTAAGTGGCGCCGGGCATGACCGCGGTAACGCGTATTCCCAATGGTTTCAATTCTTCCCGGAGACATTTTGAAAAACCAAGTAAAGCGAATTTTGAAATAGCGTATGAGCCACCATTGGCGTATGCTGCAATGCTGGCAATGGAGCACATGTTGAAAATGTGACCTTGACCACGGTTTTTCATGTTAACCACGAGTTGGCGTGTAGTATGATAGGCGCTGTACAAATTTGCTTCGATCATGCTTTCCAGGGTACCCTCTTTTTCGGTTGTGATATCCCCGGGAATAAAGTAGCCCGCGTTGTTTACGAGTACATCTAATGGTCGGCCGAGATCTGCTACCTGACGTGTAAACGCCTCGATATCATTTCTCTTACTCATGTCGGCTACATAGGTGAATATCCTGCTGTTTGGAAACTTTACGTTCAATTCAGAAGTGAGTTGCGCCAGGTCAGCCTTGTTTCGCGAGCACGTCGCAACATCAAAACCTGCAGATGCAAACTTCACGACGATGGCGCGCCCGATTCCCTTCGTTCCCCCGGTAACAACAATGAGTTTGTTCATAAAAACTATTTACCTGATTTTTGGGTATCTTGCGCAAGATAGTGCATAGACTGTAAGATTTGCGAATTTGTAAGCAAACGTATGATCACCGAAATCGGGAAGTATTTCATTTTTCTTAGAAACCTGTTCATCAACCGCGAATCTTTCCGCACCTATTACAAACTGGTTCTGGAGGAGTCGGTCTCAATTGGTATAGGTTCTCTGTTTCTCGTTGCGCTTGTCGCCACGTTTATGGGTGCGGTGACTACCGTACAGACGGCGTTCAACATGGTGAGTCCCCTTATCCCGAATTTCGTGATTTCCCAGGTAGTGCGCGAGATGACCATTCTAGAACTTGCCCCTACGATCATCGCGGTAATTTATGCCGGGAAGGTTGGCAGCAGTATGGCTGGTGGGCTTGGTACAATGCGGATTACTGAACAGATCGACGCGCTGGAGGTTATGGGGATTAACTCGGTTTCATACCTCGTACTCCCGAAGATCATCGCTTCCATACTGATGTACCCGTTGCTGGTCATCATTGCAGGAGTATGCGCATTAGCCGGAGGATATCTTGTAGGCACGATCACGGAAATCATTACGCCGAACGATTACGTTTACGGAATTCGCTACGCATTCAACCCGTTTACCGTGACATTTGCGCTTATCAAGTCCGTTGTATTTGCTTTCCTTGTTTCCTCAATCTCTTCATACCAGGGTTACTACACCCAGGGTGGAGCACTCGAAGTGGGGGTATCGAGCACAAAAGCAGTTACAAACTCTGTTATTGCAGTATTACTTTCAGACTATTTCCTCGCGCAACTGTTACTCGGATAATGATTGAGATCGAAAACATATCAAAAGCATTTAACGGCAAAACGATTCTGGAGGGGATCAGTGGCGCCTTCGAGAAGGGCAAACCAAACCTGATAATCGGCTCGAGTGGAACGGGAAAAAGTGTGCTGCTTAAATGCATTGTTGGCTTACTGAAACCCGACACTGGCAATGTGCTTTATGACGGGAGAGATTTTTACGCCGGCAACCGCGATCTCAAAATTCAAATCCGGCGGGAGATGGGTATGCTGTTCCAGGGAAGTGCGTTGTTTGACAGCAAGAACGTGGAAGAAAACGTTATGTTTCCTCTTGACATTCTGACAACAATGAAGCGCGACGAAAAACTCGAGCGCGTAAACTTTTGCCTGAAACGCGTTGGTCTGGAAAACGTGAACAAAAAAATGCCTTCGGAAATAAGTGGCGGTATGAAGAAACGTGTTGGCATTGCACGCGCTATCGTAAATACACCTCAATATCTTTTCTGTGATGAGCCGAACTCGGGACTCGACCCGCAGACCTCGGTTCTTATTGACGAACTCATTCAGGATCTTTCTGAAGACCTTGATATGACGACGATCGTTGTTACCCACGACATGAATTCAATGATCGGTATCGGTGAAAAAATCCTCTTCCTTTATCAGGGAAGAAAACTCTGGGAAGGAACAAAACATGACATCACGCATTCAGGCGTTCCTGAATTGGACAGTTTTGTTTTCGCCAATAAAGTCATGCGCAGTATGCGTAGCGGAGACGACCTCGGCGGCAAAGCATAGCGGTAATACTAAAAAGCGTACTTTTGAAATTAGCGCTTCTTCGACAGAAGCCAGTCATAGATATCAAACTTGGCAATGCCGGGGCTCTTGCTCCAATTCGCGTGATTCTTGTCGTAAACCCTGCGCCAGCAATCGTGCCCAGTGTCAGGGAAAATCAAAATCTTCGCTTCCTTTTGCGGAGGACATGCCTGGATAGCATTGATCATATTAACTGACCCGGCGGAGCCCACAATGTTATCAGTCTGATTGTGAAATGCCCACACAGCAACGCCTTTGAGCGTGCAGGCTTTACCCGTGTTCCCACTTCCAGAGATTGGAACGATCGCTGCAAGACGTTCAGGGTGGGCAACAGCATAGTTCCAAACTCCTATTCCA
>JAEZDW010000107.1 GCA_023417955.1 Bacteroidota bacterium | reverse complement strand
GTTCAAGCTCGCGGATAGCATCACCGTATTTGCCCGTCTCATAGAGGGTGCACGCTTTAGCATAATGAAAAAGTATATAGTCCGGCTGCAGAGCAATTGCTTTCTCCAGATAGCGTAGGGAGCGCTCGAACGAGACGTCTCCCGGCAGGCCGCCGAATAACGTATTACAGGCAAGGCGTTCGATCCAGTTGAGTTTGGCGAGTTCATAATGCCATTTGCCGAGAATATAGTGGGCGGGAGCGTAGGCGGAATCCATGTTGAGCAGTGCATCCGCCTCACTGCGGATGATCTTTGCGTTTTGCAGTTTCTCGCGTGGACTCGACGCCGCCTCAGAAAGGAGTCCCATGCTTATGATATACGCCAGTCGCGCATCTTTGCTCTTTGAGTCAAGTTGTATTGCACGTCGCGCCATATCGCGTGCCTCCATTGCCTGCTTATACTTTGCGGAACGATCAGTCGAATGCCCCGCGATATTCGCCATCATCCTCGCAGCCCGCCATGTTGCTTCAGAGTTCGGGACCCCGGTATCAATTACCTGACGATAGCAAGCCAACGCGGACGCATAATCATGGCGCGACTCATGATCAATGCACTTTTGCATGCGTTCGTCAACCTGGGCACGGATTGTAGTAATCGAAGTAAGGAAAATTATACTCAAAATCGCCGCACTTCGGAGGCTGGCTGAATTCGGGTCGCGATGGGTGGTGCGCACTTTCATCGAAGGCTTGTAGCCAGGAGATCCAAATACAACTTTTAACTTTTCACGCCACCCGGAGGCGATTGCCACATCTTTTATCATATCCCTGAACTCCTGCGTTATTACGCGATTAGCTGACTTTTCATCAATTGGTTTGGTAATTCCATATGTCGGTTTTTCCTCTTCAACCTGAAACGTTCCAAACACCTTATCCCAGACAATTAACATGCCACCAAAATTCTTGTCGATATACTTCTCATCACAGGCATGGTGTACCCGATGATGTGACGGCGTACTGAAAATGTATTCAAGCCAACCCAATTTGCGAATAATTTCCGTATGCTGAAAGAACGTCGCCGTTAGTATTATAGAATCACAAAAAAGAATTAGCGTTGAATCGAAACCGATGAGTGCGAGAGGTGTCATAAAGCCAAAACGAAAAACGGCATTTGTAAATGGTGTCCGTAGCGCCGTCGTCAAATTGAACTTCCGTGATGAATGGTGAATCACATGCATTGCCCAGAAGAAACGCGATTTGTGACCCAGCACGTGAAATGAATAGTGGTACAGATCCAGGATAAAAAACAGGCCAATGCTTACAGCAAAAGTTTTTGGAATGCTGAAAAGCGCATATTGATTGACAATACTGAACACATAAAGGAAGAACGCCTTGACAATGATGTTAACAACAAGCCCTATGGCTCCAATCGTAATGTTTGTCCGCGTATCCGCCTTTTCGAAATTGTCCAGATTTTCGCGCGCACTGAGTATAGCCTCGAATATCATCGATGCCAAAAATACCGGCACGGTGATTTGGGATATTTTGTCCATAACTGCTGCGTTTACGGAAGCAAAATTATCCCGTCGTCAAAGGGCAGAACATCCCAAGTATCCGGTAAAATGCTATCGGAATGCTATTCGAAATACCATGAGTATGGCATTCGATCAGTGATACATTTTGAAATCCTATTGACGGAATTTGGCAGACACTTCAGCGCGCGAGTGCACGTCCAGTTTTGTATAGATATTTTTGATGTGTGAATTAAGTGTCTGAACTGAAATGCTGCACCTGTCGGCGATTTCTTTGTAACTAAGTCCGTCTATGAGCAGACCGAGAATTTCGAGTTCCCGTTTTGTGAGGTTGTAGCCTTCGAGATTCCTGGTCACCGGTTTTTGAAAGTATTCAAACACCTTACGCGCAATAACTCCGTTCATAGACGATTTGCCCTCGTAAACATCGAAGATGGAATCGAGTACTTTCTGTGGTGAGTCTTTCTTTAGCAGGTATCCGTCGGCACCCGCTTTGATGGCGGTAAAGATTTTGTCTTCGTCTTCGAAGACCGTCAGCATAAGAATCCTTATGGAAGGATAAGTGCGTTTGAGTTCTTCAACAGCCTCAATGCCGCTCTTAACCGGAAGGTTGATATCCATTATAATAACGTCAGGTTCGTGCTTTCGGACTTCATTCAATATGTCCAGGCAGTTTTCCAACACAAAAACCGGCTGAATCTTTTCATGACCCGACAGGATTGTGCGAAGCAGGTCGCGGTAGCGTGGATCATCCTCAACAACTCCGGTCTTAATCATGTGTTCAAGTTCGTTTTATTTATTGATCTGAAATATCCCAGATTTATGGGATTGATTTTGTCGGCGGCGACGGGTAAATAAGATGAACGCGCGTTCCCTTTTTATTTGCACCGCTGATCTCAAGGGTGGCGTCTATGATGCGTGCACGTTTCACCATGTTTGACAAACCCGATCCATTCGATGAATCCTGCACTGTCTTGGTGTCAAAACCGCGGCCGTTGTCCTCAATAAGGATTTCAAGCCGTGGTGACTCAAAGGAAACCGTCATTGCCACAAAATCGCCATCCGCGTGCTTCACTATATTATTCAGCGCCTCCTGCACGATGCGGAAAATGATCATTTGATGCTGTGGTGCGATGCTAAACTCCGCTCCATTTAGTTTGTAATCCGTGCGAAATATTTTCGTGCGTTGAATTCTGTTCAATTCCTCCCGGAAAGCATTTGCCAATCCGATGCGCGTGATATGATCCACGTTCATGCTCTTCGATATATCCCGCAGGATAGTAAGGGCCTCCTCAAGTAACTTTGCCGATTCGCTGAGGTTTTTATCGGCAGATATCGAAACCGTTGCATCTTTCTCGATAGTCTGACGAAGATGCACAATCGCAAGCGATACCAGGGTGCCTACGTTGTCGTGCAATTCTTGTGAGATCGTCTCGAATGTCTGAGCCTGCGTTTCCAATTGCGTTTTGAGTACCTCCTGTTCGTATTGGTACTTGATATCGGTGAGTTGTTGCCTGTACAGGAACCGCCGCTTCTGACCGATGAACAGCGCAAACACAATCAGGCCCGTAAGGAGTAAAATGATCAGGGTGCTCCCAACCAGAATCAGTACAACTTCTGATAATTCATCCTGCATAAAAAAGCTCTTACGATAATCAGGTTAAGCACCATCGAAAACGCATTGTACACGTACGTGAAATAGAAAGACGTAAAATCAAAAAAGTTGTCCCTGAGGTAATTAAACATTCCCAGGAAGGGTATTGAGCCGCCAAAG
The DNA here is from genome assembly GCA_023417955.1 of Bacteroidota bacterium. Classification (GTDB taxonomy): domain Bacteria; phylum Bacteroidota; class Bacteroidia; order Cytophagales; family Cyclobacteriaceae; genus Ohtaekwangia. Next base: position 6,006 of record JAEZDW010000107.1, on the reverse strand, counting down.
TAAAACACGAGACCAAAGCTTAACCAGAAAAACGGATCTGACGTAATGCGGTCATTGTCAACCGAATTAAGCAATTGAAAAAAATAAGCACCGCCCAGGAAAATGACAAAGCAACCGCCGGCCACATGGGTGAGTGTTTGCCACGCTGTGACCGCCTGTATGAAGAGGGTATTACAAATAACGAAAAGAATGAATACCCAATAGAATGCGCTGATTGCTGTTTGAATTTTCGGATTCTCGATGACGTAACTGAAAATGTGGGCCAGGCAGGGATAGAAAACAAAGTTAAAGCAGTTGTACAGCCAATAGTTTTCTTCCTCGTGTCGGGTAAAGTGGCCAACGATTTCAACTCCAAACATCGCAAGCCACAGGCGCGACAGGATCTTAAGAGGCGGAGCTGCCTTAGTAAATAAAGCACGGGTGCCCACGAGCGCAGCCAGTCCGATGAAAGACAGTGACAGCAGCGGAAGCAGGACGTCAGGTTTCATAAAGTCAGGCGGCTAACGAATATAACCTTTCTTTTGGCAAAGCGCCAGTACTCTGGCTCCCAGGGCGAATAAAGAATCGCTTTTGAACCGGCGGCAGTAATACGTCCTTCTTCGAAAGCAGGATTATGCGCTTCCCTATTTACCTGGCTTTCGGTGTAACATGCCTGGATCAGATTAACACGATTACTTTCATCTCTAGTATAGTCATGTTAATCCGTCTGATCCAGACAGTCAATGCCATCATCCTTCAATCACATTCATCCCCTTAACCGCGATAATTCTACCCGCGCCCTCACCTTTCACTGGTATTATTCCCCTTGCTCCTGTCGGCGTGCCAAACTCAACGCCAAGGGCGAGCATCCAGGCAAAATCCTTTCTTGTCGGCACCAATTCCGGAACAAGGTTGAACGTGTGGCCTGCGAAGGTAATGTCGGCAGATAGCCATGGCGTGGTGTCGTAAACGACCCGGCTGCGATCCAGATCAGGCAGTGCTGAGATATATTTGCCGTCTATGGAGTGAACATCGGGTATTGCGGAAAGCACCGCGCAAAATCGAAAGTAAACATGCTTCTTCGGAATCTCTAGGTTTGCACCGGGGACCAGATTGGGTATTTGTATCGTAGCTTTTCCATTTGGCTCGATACCGAATTGTTCTATCCTCCCGATGGTTGATTCCAGGGAACGGTTTGAGTTCAGGGATAGCTCAGACAACAAGTCCGGGTACCGGGAAAGACACAACGATCGTTGGCCGCGCCGATTTGTCGTATCAAGCACCTGTATTTCCCGCAGGGGTTTGTGCAGTACTTGTGCGATACTGTAATCGAAAATCTGGCGAAGGGGATACAACGCGCGCAGTATCAGCTTGCTCCCTTTTACTCGTCCGGCGAATTCCATGCTGTTAAGTCGCACGTTAATGTATTTAGGCCCATTCTTAATTCGTCCTTTTGTGAGCCCGCCTGTCTGCCGCATGATGGTCTTACCTTTCACCTTGTAAAAGGTATAGTCCCCGAGACGCCCGGAGATTGAGAAGAGTGAATCGATAATTGCCATAATATTTTGTTTAGTTTCTACTCAGACGAACAACTCCGCCCTTACCTACCTGGGATTTGAATATTTTTTTTAATTTTTTTTATCCTGTTCAGGAAACCGATTGCCCATTATTCCCGTGCATTCAGTACCAGACTTTTTTGGGCTTTCACTCTCGTTCAATCCGTCCCATCCTCCAGTCCATCCTGTCCATCTCTACGGCCTTCTGACTGCGGTCCCAATACGGTGGGACTGCGATGCGTAGGTATTAACCAAGCGGAGTTCAGGCGATGTTCGGGCGGTCATTGCCCAACCGGAGAACCTCCCTTCGCATAATGACCGCCGGAAGAGAAGCTCACGGGGGCCTGAAGAAACCCGATTGTGGGCTTAGGCTTAGCTTAACAGAAGGATAGATTAACCATCGCGATTAAGCCTGCACAAGCCGAAGATTTGGACCAGGAATCTTCAAGTCCATGGGAAAGCGCCTTGAAAGCAGTTCATTGCCCCGAAATGACACACTTCCATTGTTTCATTTTGATACAATTTCAGGCAGCTGACTGATCGCTCGGCTCCCTATACCATCGCAGATCCCTTGTTTTCAAGTCCTGGCCCACTCTTTGGCTGTGATTCCAGGGTAAGCAGATTATTCCTTAAAGTCGTAACTTCATCTGAACTAACCCTCCCGGATGAAAAAGCACCCGGCCACCATCCTGATCATCGATGACGACGAACACGTTGTCTTCACTTCCAGAATGATTCTCAAAGATTACTTCGAGAACATCGACACACTTACCTCGCCGAAAACGCTCGAATCAAAACTAAAGCAATCCGACTACGATGTAATCCTGCTGGACATGAACTTCCAGGCGGGAACTACAACAGGAAACGAAGGCATCTACTGGATGAACCGGATTCAAAGCCTGTCGCCTCAAACACAAGTTGTACTGCAAACCGCGTATGGCGACATCGAACTCGCTGTCAAATCAATAAAGGAAGGAGCGGTTGATTTTTTACCGAAACCGTGGGACAAGGAAAAGCTGGTGACGACGATGTTCAACGCGTGCAAACTTGCTTCATCCAGGAAGGAAAACACGGAGTACAAGAAGAAGCAGCGCGAATTGCAAAAGCAACTTAATTCCGAACAAAAGGATCTGATTGCCGTATCGCCGGCTATGCAACGCGTATTGCAGGCTATTGATCAGGTCGCACCTACGGACGCAAACGTCTTGCTCCTCGGTGAAAACGGCACCGGCAAGGAGGTAGTTGCCCGGGCAATTCATCACCGGTCCCATCGCGCGGATGAACCCTTCATCGCCGTTGACCTTGGAGCCGTTCCTCCGACTCTTTTTGAGTCCGAAATGTTCGGACATGAGAAGGGTGCATTCACAGATGCAAAGGAAGCCCGTATGGGAAAGTTTGAACTCGCCAACAAAGGCACCATCTTCCTGGACGAAATCGGCAACCTTCCTGTTGAACTGCAGGTGAAACTTTTGTCAGTGCTGCAAAGCCGAAACGTGAGTCGCATAGGATCCGGCAAGACAATCGATCTTGACGTGCGCGTAATCTGCGCAACGAACGCACCGTTGTACGAATCGGTCAAGACAGGCGCCTTCCGACAGGATTTGTTCTACCGCATAAAAACTGTTGAAATTCACATTCCCCCGTTGCGCGAGCGCCAAGAAGATATCAGGCTACTGGCATCTCACTTCCTGGATTTGTTCGGAAGGAAGTACCATCGAAGCTTGACGTTACATCCTTCCGTGCTACCACAACTTGAAAAGTATCGATGGCCCGGCAATATCCGCGAGCTGCAACACGCCGTGGAACGCGCGGTGATATTGTCCACGCACCCCGAACTGATGCTGAATGACTTTCAGTTAAGTGACAGCACTCCTGATTCAGAAAACAAACTTCACTCATTGAATCTGTCTGTTATGGAAAGGGAAGTTATCCGGATGGCATTGAAAAAATGCAGCAACAACCTGACGCGCACAGCGGAAGAGTTGGGAATTGGACGTACAACCTTGTATCGCAAAATGCAGGAGTATGGCATCAGTGAATGACATCCTCGCCACCGCGAATGAAAAGCTCGGGAATCCGGCACCGCACAAATCAACACCACGACTGCCGCTCAGGAAGGTTTTACGTCCGCGTATTCTTGTCAGGCTTTTGACCATTTGCTGCCTGGGCTGTCTAACCGGTTTTTTGGCTTTTGGTACTCCGTACTGGATGGCCGCAATCTGGACTGCAGCTGCTACCGCGGGCATGTTTTATGAAACGATAAGATTTCTGGATCAATCTGAAAGGAAGCTCGCATCCTTTCTTCAGGCCCTCAATCAGAACGATTTTTCTATCGTCTTTTATGAAGACAGGAAGGCAATCGAATATGACCTCCATCACGCATTCAACGAGTTGAGTGAAACGTTCAAAACGCTGCGATCCGAAAAAGAATCCCAGCACCAACTACTTACTGTGATTGTCGAAACCGCCGCAACTCCGATGATTTGTTTTGAAGAGGAAAGTGGTCATATTCATCTAATCAACAATGCAGCAAAGACACTCTTCAATGTTCCGTTTCTTCAGGACATAAAGGCACTATGGAAGGTCGACGCGGCGCTCCCAAATTTTATCCGGGAGATTCACGATGGCGGAAAGGAATCGCTTAAGCTGGTCCTTCAGGGAAAAGCAGTCTTTCTTTCAGTAACCTCACAGCATATTATCTTCAGAAATAAGAACCTTAAGCTGATCGCATTTCACGACGTGACCTCAGAACTCGCCAGCCGGGAAGCAGAAACCTGGCAAAAATTATTGCGCGTACTCACCCATGAAATCGCAAACTCAGCGATCCCCCTTTCAACATTGTCATCCTACATTCATGAGCTGGTTGAAAAATCCGAGTCGGGCGTTCGTGAACTATCCGGCGAAGACCGGAAAGATATTCTGGTAAGCCTGAAAACTATTGAACAACGCAGCAGATCATTGAAGGAATTTGTACAAAACTTCAGAAGTGTGAATCACATCCCGGAACCTGAGCTGAAACGCATTGACCTTAAGGAACTGATTGATGAAGTATACGCGCTGTTCTCGCAGGAGCTGCAAAACGAGAACGTCCGGATTAGCGTCAAGCCTTTGCCAGAGCCGTGCATCGTTTACATTGACAAGAATCTCACCATGCAGGTTCTCATCAACCTGATGAAAAATGCTATTGAATCAATGGCCAATTACAAGGAGAACAAAAGCATAGCACTTTCGGCCGAAAAAATGTCGCGCTACATTAACCTCCACGTGACCGACACAGGATGCGGCATTGGCGCTGAAGACCTCGAACAGATCTTTATTCCTTTTTACTCCACAAAGAAAGGCGGATCAGGTATTGGGCTTAGCATATCACAACAGATCATGCAAAAACAGCGGGGTGATATTTCAGTCCGATCAATTCCCGGAAAGGGAAGTGTGTTCACACTGTCGTTCTGGTGTTGATTGTTTCTTAATGAAACAGCGTGGTGTTTCATATTGAACCAGCGGCGTATCGAAAGGTTGTTGCAGAAAGCGTTTCTCGTGCGATTAAGTGACTCCACGCTGTTTGGCACTCAGTTGGCCATGCAAGTCCAGTCTGATCGGAACAACGTGTGACGGATAATAATTCAAGTTCGAAGACGATGCTGTTTAACTACATAAAACTCTCATTCAGGTTGATGGGTAGAAACATTGGTGCTTCCGTCATCAACATCCTCGGGCTGGCCATCGGATTTTCCGCATTCCTTACACTTTGGCCATTCGCTGACAACGAATTGAAATCTGATCAGTATCACAACGAGTCGGAACGCATGGCAAGATTGGCTGTAGATTTTAAGTGGACTGACGATGGCGGAACATGGGAAGGATTTATTGGAGCGTTCAACAGCTGGGGTGTGGCCAATGAAATCAAAAATACATTTCCACACGTACAGGAAGTATCGAGGCTTGTTGCCCAGTTGCACTACAATGAGCGCCTGCAGGGCGTCGATCGCGACCTCTTTATTACTGTTGCTGATAGCACTGGAAACAAACTCGTCTTCCAGGAAACCAGGACGATTTTCGCCGACGCAAACTTCTTCAGTTTTTTTGCGATACCCCTTCTGTCGGGGAATGCGGGTCAGGTGCTCACCGATCCAAATACCGCAGTGATATCACAATCGATAAGCAGAAAGTATTTCGGTGAGCAGCCTGCTATGGGTAAAATCATATTCCTCAAGGACAGCATACCTGTTAAAGTGACAGGTGTCTTTCAAGACTTGCCCCGAAACACTCATTTCATGTTTGATATAGTTTTCTCCGTCGCCGGCAAAACTGATATCAATATCGTTTCGTGGAACCGCTGGACTGGCTACTGCTACTTTAAACTGGAGGAGGGTTACGATTTTGCTGCGTTTCAGAACGACCTGAATGCACGAAAGGAGGATTTGTACGCCTATGTGAAACTCGGCTGCCCACACTGCGATTGGGGCGCGAT
>JAEZDW010000095.1 GCA_023417955.1 Bacteroidota bacterium | reverse complement strand
TGGTAGCAGCTATCGTTATTCTGGCCGTCTCCGGACTGTTGCTCTATGTCAAACTCGCGCTTCCCAACGTCGGCGACGCCGAAGAAATTGTAATTGAGCCAACAGCTGAAATGATTGAGCGCGGCAGATACCTAGCCAACCACGTCATGGTTTGCATGGACTGCCATTCAACACGCGACTGGTCGAAGTTCTCAGGACCACTCGTCGAAGGTACTTTGGGAAAAGGTGGTGAACGCTTCGACGAAAGTGTGGGCATGCCCGGAGTGATTATTTCAAAGAACATCACTCCTGCGGGTATCAGTCGCTACACCGATGGAGAACTCTTTCGTGTTATTACCACGGGCGTAACCAAAGAAGGTCACCCATTGTTTCCACTTATGCCTTATCCGTACTATGGTCGTGCTGATCGTGAAGATATTTATGCTGTCATCGCTTACATCCGTTCACTGGAACCCATTGAAAACAACGTTGCAGAATCTCAACTTGACTTTCCGTTGAACTTCATCGTCCACACCATACCCCAAAAAGCTGAACTTGTAAAAATGCCTTCTCCATCCGACCAGGTTGCTTATGGCGCTTACCTTTCAAACGCGTCGGGATGTATGGAGTGCCATACGCGCGTTAACAACGGACAAATCCTCCCCGAATTTGCCTTCGCCGGCGGTCGCGAATTCAGCTTCCCTGACGGCTCGGTAGTGCGGTCCATCAACATTACACCCGACAAAACCGGCCTTGGCAACTGGACGGAAGAAATGTTTGTGCAGCGTTTTAAATCGTACGGAGATTCAACCTACACACCGCCAACGGTGGGTCCGGGCGAATTCAATTCTATCATGCCCTGGACAATGTACGCGGGTATGACAGAAGATGACCTCAAAGCAATTTTCGCCTACCTGAAAACGGTTAAGCCAATTGAGAATGCCGTGGAAAGGTTTACGCCCGGGAAATAGCAGTTTAGAATTTCACAATGCTTCCAAATAGCCGCTGCCAGCGAACCTTAGGCACGCGCTGAAGGCGGTTATTTCCCAAACGCGCGTTTCAGGTTTGCAGGTTTCAGGTTTCAGAAAGGATAACTGCGTAACGACTTCGCGCGTGCTGGCAATTTCTAATTTGGAGATTTATAATTTATAATTGAGGGAGTCCCTTGCGGCAATTTCTAATTCGGAAATTTATAATTTATAATTGAGGGGGCGGACATTTAAGTTAGCAGAAATGAAACTTGCGGCTCGCAGCTGAAGCTTGTTCATTTCAATAACAGCTGCAGTCAGATGCCAGCTGCAAGAAGCCAGTTTCCCAATACTAACTTCAGTCCATCAGTAGCTATTTTGCTCGCCCCGGTCCTTCGCTCGCTGCTGGCCTGCGCACTTGCCGTGCTCAGGATTCGGGGTTCGCTTTTTTAATCTCCTTCAGAACCGTGAACATTTAAGTTAGCAGAAACCAAACTTGCAGCTCGAAGCTCGTAGCTTGAAACTGAACCTTACTCATTTCAATAAGCACCTGCACCCAGAAGCCAGCTGCCAGAAGCTAACAGCTACCGGATCGTTCTATCAACATACATCTTCACCGACAGAACGAGACACGCGATGATCATCACCGACAGGCATCCAACCAGTCCGAGGACAGTTACTCCGTTGTTTTGAGCAGTACGGGTTTCACGTTTGCGCTCCCAGGTTTGAGGTAGTACTGAGCTTTTCATATGTCTTTTTTTTTCTGTAAAATTCAGTTTAATCGTTCCTCCGGGAATCAGGAGATCCCCGATTTTGATATCAGGCGGTGCCTGATTTTGAAATCATGGGATTCGTATACTGAAATTTTGCCGGCCAACCGACTGTTGATGGGGATTAAACAAAACGTGGGGAAAACCTTAGAAATCCGGTAGGCTGAGCTTGTTCAAAATGTACATTTTGCGTACTTGTCCGTCGCAATGGCCAGTTGCGTGAGCAAATCACTCAGCAAAACACTGATGACGGTCAGGGTCTTTCTCAGGGAGTCAGGTAAGGCTTCCCGGAAGACGTGTCTCCGGATGGATCATTTGTTCAACAATTGCTTTTCGAGCGGTCCGCGCAAGATCCTCGACTGGCGGGAATCGTGCAGAGGAAAGAGGATTAGGAAAGAATGTTTGACGCATTGACAATTCTGAGAAAGCTTGCCGATCCGGTTTCCGTGATCGGTCCCGAAGGCGAGTTACTCTTCTTCAACAGTGCCAGTTCCGCACTGACCGAATTCGGCGTTGGTGAAATGAAGGTCGGAAAGAACATTGCCGACGTATGTATCCCCCGTTACCGAAATGAAATCATCGAGACAATCAGTTTCGTTCGCACCTACAAAGAGCCGCGCGATCTCGACATGCACGTCGCAAATGCCGTGGGTGAGATCCTGCATCTGCGCGTAAGTTTCAGTCCTGTTCCCGGTGATGAAAAGCACAAGGACGCAATTTTCATTATTGCACGTGACATTACAGAACAGAAGATTTTCGAAAAGAAGTCGTTGGAAATGGCGGACCTGTTCAACGATCTCACCGAAAATGCAAACGCAATCATATTCAGTACCGACGCGCAATTTTACATCACCTCGTGGAACGGCGAGTGCGCCCGGCTTACGGGCTTCCAGGCAAAAGATATTCTGGCCAAATCAGTTCGGTATTTCATCAAAGACCAGTTCCTGAAACCGCTGGAGCGCGTCCGTGAGGATGTTATGGCCGGGCAACCTGTGCAGAACTTCGAAGTGGAAATCTTCACCATTGACGACCGCGGTCTCACGCTCATGCTAAACGCAACCCCCTGGCGCAACCGCGAAGGCAAGGTTGTCGGTATTCTGTTCGTCGGGCAGGATATCACCGAGCTCTCTGAATACCGGCAGAGCCTGGAAAAAAAGGTGCACGATCGTACGCGACAGCTTATTGATGCACTGCGTAAGGAAAAACAACTTGTTGAAATCAAGAAACGTTTTGTTTCCATAGCATCTCATGAGTTCCGCGTACCGCTGGGTGCGATTCATTCCACGGTTCAACGGCTGGAAGCAAGTGATCACCTGCAGCAGCACGAGCGCGAAAGCCTCCGCGGTATCGATGGACACGTCCGCCATATGCGTTCTCTTCTCGATGACGTGCTCACACTTGAACGTACCGGGATTAAACAACTTGAGGGTGAACGAAAGGAGGCTGACCTGATTTCTATTCTCGACTCAATTGCGGCCGAAGTCTCCGCAGCCACGAACCAAACGCATGAAATCATGCGCCAATACGACCGAGGCAGCATCATGCTTGTTACCGACCCGATGCTGCTGCGAAACATTTTTATCAACCTCTTCAGCAACGCTATCAAGTTTTCACCGGGGCGGAAAGCCATCTACGTTCGGGTCCGGGTTTTGAATACTTCCGTTGTCGTTTCGGTTCGTGACGAAGGAATCGGGATAGCGGAAAAAGATCAGGAACGTGTGTTCGAAGCATTCGTGCGCGGGACCAACACGAATGAAATTCCGGGTACCGGTCTCGGGCTTTCGATTGTCCGAAAGGCCGCAACCGCCCTCGGCGCGGTGGTTGAATTGAACAGCAAGCCGGGTGACGGGACCACGTTTATCGTTAGTTTCCCGAATTAACAATTAGAAAATCAGATAGTTAAAATGAATAACAGCGGCCCAATCCCGGGAATAAGAGACATACCGGAAAAATCAGGGTACCATGTACCGGAATTATTAAGCATATTAAAACACAAAGACCCGAAACCCGCAGAGACGAAATGCCCGGGGAGCAGCCCGTCCTTGCGACAAAACCACTTTTAGGGGAAATGAATTCATTTTTCAGGCTACTGGTTATCGGTGGATTTTTAATCGTTATCGCAGCTCTCGCGGGTCTCACTACCCTTGCGGGTAAAAGCAATCAGGCGTTTCACAATCACACGCGCGAAATCATCCAGTACAACCAGGTATTGTATCACACCTCACAGATACGTTTGCTTACAACAGAAATGGAGGCAAGTAAACGCGGTTATACTGTTACCCGCGACAGTGCCTTCCTCCGCCCCTACGAAGCTGCCCTGCCGTTACTGGAGCAAAACATGAAGGAACTTGACACGCTGCTGCACGCAGTGCCACTTGGAAACGAGCCCGGTAAAACACTTCGAAAACTTGTTGAACGAAAGATCAGTTCAACGGCGGAAATCATCAATGCCAGCAACAGAAGTTTTGAGCAGGCCCGCCTCCTTATCGCATCCGGCAACGGAAAAACGATTATGGATTCCATACAACACGTGACCGATGCCATTGATGCAGATGTCAACGCCAGACTCGTGCACACGCGTGAAATCCGCGAAGAACAAATTCATAAATCACGCATTCAGGTTATCGTGATCATTGTGTTTGTTGTCTTGTTACTTGCGTTTCTTTTCTGGCTGATCGACTACAACTTTCGCAAACGCGCCAAAGCCGAATCGGCTCTGAAGAAATCAATCAGCGAAAAAGAAAATTTGTATCAGAACGCACCTTGCGGATATCTTTCCATTGACGGCTCCGGCCGATTCACAAGGGTCAATGACACCTTCCTGAATTTCACCGGTTACACACGCGACCAGCTTCACAACAAACTGACGATACACGACATACTCACGCCGGAGTCGAAACAAACCTGGACCAATACGACAGCGTTGCACGACGGCGAACCAATGACCACCGTTGAATTGGATTTTATAACTCCTCACCGTGGAATATTCAGCGGCACGGCTTCACTGCGCTTCAGCAAAAATACACCGGGAAAGGTTCGTTGCTCTGTTATCGATGCCAATGAGAAACGGAAAGCTGACCAACGCGTACTCGAACTGAATCGCGAACTGGAAGAATTCTCCTATTCAGTATCGCATGATCTGCGGACACCCCTGCGACTCGTCAATGGCTATGCACACATGCTCCGTGAAGATCATCCCGAACTTATCACACCCGAATCAGAAGAGATCATCGACGTCATCATCAACAACGCCAGTAAGATGGGTATGCTCATCGACGACCTGCTGAGCTTTGCGCGTATCGGAAGAACAGAGTCGAATGCGACCGAATCAGACTTCCGTGCAATAATCGACTCAACTATGGTTGAATTGCTTGGCGGCAAAAATGGTCACCATGTTGACCTGACCATCAAGTCGCTGACACCGGTACGCTCCGACGTAGCCCTCATGAAGCAGGTTTGGATGAACCTGCTTTCCAACGCTATCAAGTATTCATCAAAGAACAAGGAAATCAAAATTGAGATCGGATCATTTCCGCGTGACGGTGCGGTTTGTTATTACGTGAAGGACAACGGCGTTGGATTCAACATGTCGTACCAGGACAAACTCTTCAAGGTATTTCAGCGACTGCATCGCGAGGATGAATTTCCAGGCACGGGCGTAGGCCTCGCGCTGGTCAAGAAAATTGTTTCACGTCACGGCGGCACTGTATGGGCGGAATCGACCCAGGGTGAAGGCGCGACCTTTTATTTTACACTACCAAAATCTGAACTATAACCATGGATGTACTTCTGATTGACGACAATCGCGACGAAGCACGGCTAACGCTCCGAACCCTGAAGAAGATTAACGCTACCGCTGACATCGTTTATGAAAGCGATGGCGAAAAAGCTGTAGCGCTTGTGCGTACTCTTCAGCCGGGACAGTTTCCGAAAGTCATTCTGCTTGATATGAAGATGCCGGGACTTGACGGCATTGGCGTATTGAAACTACTTAAGAACGATGAGCAATTCAAGGCGATCCCGATTGTCATGCTTACCTCCTCGCGTGAGGAAAGCGACATCGTAAATTCGTATCAGCTCGGCGTCAATGCCTACATCGTTAAACCCGTTGATTTAGAAAATTTCGTGGCAGCCATTAACGAGATCGGCTTGTTCTGGCTGACACGCAATATCACCGTAATCTAAGACATGAAGAATGAACTCCATATCCTGATCCTGGAAGATGTGCCAGAGGAGGCAATCCTGGTTGAAAGAGCATTGCGCAGAGAGAAGTTCGCCTACGTTAGCCGACGCGTGGATTCCCGCGACGGGTTCGAAGACGCTCTTAAGAACTTTGAACCTGACATCGTGCTCTCGGATCATGCGCTGCCAACGTTCAACTCCATTGAAGCGCTTGAATTATGCCGCAAGTTCAACCCCGAGATTCCTTTCATCCTTGTAACGGGTACGGTATCTGAGGAATTCGCCGTTACTTGTATTAAACGCGGCGCCGATGATTACATTCTGAAATCCAACCTCACGCGTTTAGGTTCCGCAATCAGGAATGCGTTGAATCACCGCGAAAC
>JAEZDW010000001.1 GCA_023417955.1 Bacteroidota bacterium | reverse complement strand
ACTCAAGGCATCCGCCACAGGTCAATTTTCCTATATACAGTGATCTTCGTAGGGCCCATATTCGCCGCCAGCCTCAGTTCTTATTACAAATAGAACTGAAGATTGAAACCTGCGGCGTGCGAGCTTGAACCGAGCGAACCTTTCTCATAGGTGTACCTCAATTCTGCATTTATTTTCAGTGTATTGCCGAGCGAGAAACTGTGACCGGCACCTGCAGCAAAACCAAGCTCATATGACTTGTCATATTCCTCGAAAATCCTTGTATTGAAAACCCGCGTTGCCTTCGTATTCCAACGTACCCCGTGAATAGCTCCCAATCCCAAAAACAATCGATCACCCTTTGCGTTCGGACGTGATACGCGGAAAAGATGCACAAGCGTTACCCGTTGCATCTCAACGGAAGCGTCAATATCAAACTCGTTCTTCGCATCCTGGCTTATCTTCCGGTAGGATAATTCATTGTAGTACGAAAATCTGTTAGGTCTCTTTTTGTTAAGAAGTTCAACGAAAACACCACCTCCAAAATGCGGTTTACTAAAATCGGATGTGATGTAATTTAAGTTTTCCTTCGCTGCCGCCATTCCTGCCACTAGTCCGACGTAAGCCACCTTTCTTTTCACCGCCTCCCCAGTCCATAACGGCTTAATTTCGGAGTCGCGGCACGCATTGATCTTCTCAATCGCATTCGACAAGCTCTGCTCAGTATATGTCAACTGGAACGCTGACCTCTGCACGCGTTCACAGCCGTTTGTGATCAGCACGATTTGTTGTTTAAACCACTCGTGCTGGTTCTGACTGTTAGCGGAGGCAAAAACTCTGTTCAATAATTCGCGCACCGGCTGGTCATCCCGGATAAAGAAATGCATACGCCTGCTATCCTCAATATACATGAACAGCGATGGATTCCCATCAACAAGAACCTCCAGAAAAACGTTTGCTTTGTTTCTTGGAAGGTCTCGCTCAGAAGGCGGTGTCTTCTCGTTGCCAGCATCGTATTCGACTTCCATTGAAACAAATTTTGCGGGGCGGTCGGTCGAAAATTCAGTAATGTCGTGTACGGAGTATTTTACGGTCGTTTCAGAACCCTCAGCGCGGAATTCAATTTCCGTAGGATTCGCATTCCACTCCTGATCATGAATCTGGCCCTTTATCACCTGGCCATCGGTAGTCTTAACGGCACCATTCCGCCAGAGAGATTGAGCAGAAAGGCAGAAAGGAACAAAAAATAGCAGCGTCAGCAGATTTTTCATAAGATTAGGTTCAACGATTCCTGCAATATGGTGAAAAATCCCGCCCGGTTAAAATCTTTTTGGAATTGATGATACCAATCGGTATCTTTATTCTATGAGGGACGCAGAAATCACGATTGAACGCATTCTTGACAAGTCCGGCGAACTCTTTAATACCCGCGGCTACAAGGCTACGTCGCTGAGTGACATCACAACGCTTACCGGCCTTACGAAGGGTGCTATATACCGCCATTTCGAAAGTAAGGACGATCTGGAGACGAAAACTCTCCAACACCTTTCGTTCAGGATGTATGACAAAATGAAATCAGTTATCAAATCCGAACCAACTGCCGGGAAAAAGCTTCGTGCAATATTTTCGTTCTTCGGCTCTTACATCACTGATCCCCCGATACCCGGAGGATGCCCTCTGCTGAACGTAGCAATCGAATCTGACGATGCGCATCCCAGACTTCGGAAGGGTGCGCTTGAAATTCTTAATACGCTTAGGGATTCAATTATCAGAATTCTGGATAATGGCATAAAACACAACCAGATTCGTGAAGACATTGACAGGAATTATTATGCAACGATAATAATCGCGTCTCTCGAAGGCGCCATTATGATGAGCAAACTGCGTGGGAACAACGACGATATCCGGCTCGTCGTCCGACACCTGGATTCGCTGGTTTCAAAAATCGAACGATAAATTTTTTTCAACGTATAGATACCAATCGGTATCAAAAATTATAGATATGACCAAACAACTCCTTCCCATTCTCCTGGGCCGATATATCAATACGATGGCCCGGATCGCACCAGGCGTCGCGGGGGCACATGGTTTCCGCCTCTTTTGCTATCCGTTTCGCCCATCGTTGAGAAGCCACCAAAAGTCTTTTCTTTCAGCCGCAGCTTTGTCAAGGCTGGAAGTCGGTTCACACGAAGTCCAACTATATCGCTGGGGAAACGGACCGAAGAAAGTTCTATTCCTCCATGGATGGCAAAGTCATACGTATCGCTGGAAACCATTTATCGATATGTTCTCGCATGACGAATACACGTTATACAGTGTTGACGCCCCCGGCCATGGCCTGAGCTCGGGGAGTATGCTCCACGTACCGATGTACAGTGGCGTCATAGAATCAGTCTTTGAAAAATTTGGCCATTTCGACGCCGTGGTTAGTCATTCCCTGGGGGCGTTCACCCTGCTTTATACCATCCACCATCACAACGATTTACCTGTCGACAAGATGGTGCTCCTTGCGCCTCCCGGTGACGCAACTGAATTCATTGCTTTTTATCGCAATACACTCCGGCTCAATGACTATTCGGTAAGAAGAATCGAAAACCATTTCGAGCGGGAGATAAAACATCCGGTGACGTTTTTCTCTGCAAAGACATTCGCCCGGAACCAACGACGGCCGGGACTTATCATTCATGATCGCAACGATGAGGATACTGCTTACACAAACTCAGTAGCAATTCACGATGCCTGGCCGCAATCGCAATTAGTTATCACTAATGGTCTTGGTCACAACCTGAAATCACCTGACATCGCAAGACAGGTAGTGGAATACGTAAGAGGAACCGTTAATATGCGTGTGAAGGCCGGAGTAGAAGCAGGCTGAGACATCAACCTGTAAAAGAATAAGTGCCGAAGGAGGGACTCGAACCCTCATGTCTTGCGACACACGCCCCTGAAACGTGCGTGTCTACCAATTTCACCACTTCGGCGGCA
>JAEZDW010000418.1 GCA_023417955.1 Bacteroidota bacterium | reverse complement strand
TTTGATTGGTGACGGTCCGGAGAGAACCCGCGTGGAAAAACTATGCCGGGAACTGGACATTAGTGATGATGTTCGTTTTCTTGGCAAACTTGAGGCAGTTGAAGAAGTGCTTTCCGTTGCCGACCTGTTCATCATGCCGTCGGAGAAGGAAAGCTTCGGACTTGCTGCACTGGAGGCCATGGCTTGCGAAGTACCTGTGATTTCATCCGACACCGGAGGCATCCCGGAACTTAATGTTCAGGGGGTCACTGGTTTTCTCAGCCCGATAGGTGATATCGAGGACATGACACGCAAAGCTTTGTTCGTACTCGATAAAGACAACCTTCCACGATTTAAAGAAAATGCTCTGTCAAGAGCAAAAGAATTCGACATAACGCGTATCCTACCTATCTACGAATCGTATTATAGTAAGATTCTGGAGAAATCGACCGCTACGGCGTTTGATTAACTCTCCGGCTTCGAACTGATTTTAGAACGGTTTTTGGCATTACATTTTAGGTTTAAGGTGTTATGAATTCTGGAATTTCACCAAAGAACAAGGGAACAAAGAAACTTTTCGAAAACCCTATTCTCGAAAAACTTTCACGCACACACATCAGCGTTCCGGTGGCCATCTTTACGGTTTACTCGATCGGGCTATTGTATTGGAGTATAACCCATACATCGTTATCACCGTGGGTCAGTGCTGGCATGTTTCTGCTTGGGCTATTGCTCTTTACGTGGATTGAATACGTCGTCCACCGTTATGTTTTCCACATGAAAACCTATACTGCGCTTCGTGCAAAGTGGCAGTACATGATCCATGGCGTGCATCATGAGTTTCCGAAGGACAAAGATCGCCTTGCGATGCCGCCTCTGTTGAGTATTACGATCTCAACAGTCTTGCTGCTCGTTTTGAAAGTGGTGCTCGGTGACCTCGTTTTTTCGTTCCTGCCAGGTTTCCTGGTTGGCTATACAGCCTACATCTCCATACATTATATGGTCCATGCTTATCCGCCCCCCAAGAATTTCCTTAAATCTTTGTGGGTGAACCATGGTGTCCACCATTACAAAGACGGCGAAATTGTATTTGGAGTAAGTTCGCCGCTTTGGGATTATATATATGGAACGATGCGGGAAACCAAGCAGTCTGCCGCAGGGCGCTGATTAACAGCGCCATTCCTTTCTAGCAATCGGCTTCTGAATTTGCCGGGACTTCGTGAATTGCCTTTTTCGCGTATGTCGGGCATGTGTAGATTGAGCACGACGTGAGAACAGCTGCACAGATTAAAGTCAAAAGAATTTTTTTCATAGACATTTGTTTCGGCCAAAAATAAATCCGGCAACTTTTTCGGATTCAGGTATCATCACTAATTCCTTACATCAGTCTTTAAAGTTTTAACAAATAAAATTTCATTGCAGAAACAGAATTCCCATATTAATGGTTAAGTAGGAACATCCCTCTTGTATGCCCGGATTCCGTTTCTCGAAGTACACGCCGCCACCCGGCCGCCAAAAAAGTGACTTTGACAAGCTGCTGAAAATTTTCATGCAACTTGTCCTGATGACATCGGGCGATGTTCGCGAAGCATTCCAATGGCTCACCGAAGTCGACAGGCAGTATGGCCTTACATCACCTCAATACGGAATTGGCGACTTCATTGAAGACCTGAAAAACAAGGGGTATATAACGGATGAAGGTCCAAAAGGTGAAATCAAACTCAACGCAAAGAGTGAGCAATCCCTTCGCCAGTCCGCTCTTGAAGAAATTTTTGGTCGACTTAAGAAATCGAGACAGGGCGAACATAACACGCCGCACCCCGGTCGTGGAGACGAACAAACCACCGAACGCAGAGACTACCAGTTTGGCGATACACCTGAACAAATTTCGGTGACAGATTCACTCCGAAACGCGCAAATCAATCATGGTGTTGAAAACTTTTTCATGACGGAAGACGACCTCGAAGTCATGGAGAGTGAGTTCAAGGCTCAAACGTCAACGGTGCTGATGATCGATATCTCCCATTCCATGATACTCTATGGCGAGGACCGGATCACCCCCGCGAAGAAAGTGGCCATGGCTCTCGCAGAACTTATCACAAAGAAATACCCAAAGGATACGCTCGACATCCTCGTTTTCGGAGACGATGCCTGGCAAATCGAAATTAAGGATCTTCCCTACCTTCAGGTCGGGCCGTACCATACCAATACCGTTGCGGGCCTTGAACTTGCGATGGACATCCTTCGTCGAAGGAAAAACACGAACAAGCAGATCTTCATGATCACGGATGGCAAACCAACGTGTATCCGGCAGGGAATAAAATATTATAAAAATGCGTTTGGACTCGACCCGAAGATTCTTTCCAAAACACTGACTCTCGCCACTCAACTAAGGAAACTCAAAATTCCGGTGACCACATTCATGATTGCGACTGATCCGTATTTGAAATCCTTCGTGCGGGATTTTACCAAAGCAAACAACGGGAATGCCTACTACAGTAGTCTTCAGGGTCTCGGTAACCTTGTCTTCGAAGACTTTCGTCGAAACCGAACAAAGAACCTTTAACTCAAAACCGTCATGTCCCTCACAGAAATCAAAACCCTGCGTGAACTCAAGCAGTCCGGATACGTATCGCGTTCGATCAAGACAGAGCTGCGAGAGAATCTGATCCAAAAACTTAGGAAGAAGGAACCGGTGTTCGAAGGAATCTGGGGTTACGAAGACACGGTAATTCCAGATCTTGAGCGCGCTGTTCTTGCTGGCCATGACATCAACCTCCTGGGATTGCGCGGGCAGGCGAAAACGCGACTAGCCCGACTGATGGTCAACCTGCTTGATGAGTATATTCCAGTCGTCGAGGGATCTGAATTAAATGACGATCCGCTTCGGCCAGTGTCGCGCTTTTCAATTGATCTGATCAACGAAAGAGGTGACGACACGCCGATCGCGTGGGTACACAGGGATGAGCGCTACACAGAAAAGCTTGCTACACCCGACGTTTCCATAGCAGATCTTATTGGCGATGTAGATCCGATAAAAGCTGCCACGCTCAAGCTTCCTTACTCTGACGAGCGAGTCATTCACTTCGGGCTCATCCCCCGGTCGAATCGATCTATATTCGTGATAAATGAGCTTCCCGATCTCCAGGCGCGTATACAGGTAGCGTTGTTCAACATCCTGCAAGAGGGTGATATCCAGATAAGAGGTTTCAGGATCCGGATGCCGCTTGACATTCAGTTTGTATTTACGGCGAACCCCGAAGACTACACAAATCGCGGGAGCATTGTTACACCGCTTAAGGATCGGATCGACAGTCAGATCATTACACACTATCCGCGCACGCTGGAAATTGGGAAACGCATCACACAGCAGGAGGCTCGGCTGAAGGATGTGCAACGGAAAACCGTGATGGTTAACGATATTGCGAAAGACCTCATCGAGCAAATTGCATTCGAAGCGCGCAAGAGCGAATACGTCGACGCCAAGAGTGGTGTATCAGCACGGTTGACAATTTCAGCGTACGAAAACCTTGTGGCAGCTGCGGAGCGTAGATGCCTTATTAATGGTGAATCCACGACGCATATACGCGTATCTGATTTCATCGGAGTTGTACCCGCGATCACGGGAAAAGTTGAACTCGTTTACGAAGGTGAACAGGAAGGCCCCGGAATCGTAGCACAGAACCTTGTCGGCAAAGCGATTCGCACACAATTCGTAAACTACTTTCCGGATCCCGACAAATTCCGAAAGCAAAAAGATAAGAGCCCTTATCGAAAAATAACGGATTGGTTTAGCGACGGAAATACCCTTGACCTTCTTCACGAATCAAAGCAGCAGGACTATGAGAAGAGTCTCAAAGAAGTGCCGGGCCTTGCCGAACTGATAAAAGACCTTCACAAGAACGAACCCACTGAAACCAAAACTTTCCTGATGGAATTTGCTCTACATGGTCTGGCGGAATAC
>JAEZDW010000483.1 GCA_023417955.1 Bacteroidota bacterium | reverse complement strand
GGGCACATGAATTCCTGCTTTTTTCCAGCATCTGAAAAGCAACTGCCTGGCATTTCGATGAAACTGTTGATACGTCGCTGCATCAAGAAATGGTTGAATGGAGAACCCACTTTCTGCCCAGGACGTTTTTGCGGCAAGGTCTTCAGCACCGTGCAACAATACGCGCGGTTCACCGAATGCGCGCTCACCGGTAGCGTTGTATGTGATTGTGTGATCGTTTACAGTGTACTCCACGCCAATTTATTTCCGGTTATCCTCATCAAGAACCATACTGATGTAGTTCTCGTAACGCGAGAAGGCAATCGTGCCATTTTCGACTGCAGCGATGATCGCACAACCGGGTTCGTTAACGTGTATGCAACGTGATCCGAATTTACAATCCAATCGCACGTCACGCATCTCAGGGAAGTAGTCTGAGATTTCCTGTGACGTCATGTCAACGAGACCGAGTTCTTTTACTCCCGGAGTGTCGATAACAAACGTGTTTTCACCGATCTGAAACATTTCAGCGAACGTCGTTGTATGCACGCCCTTTTTTGAAAAGGAAGATACTTCTCCGACTGCCTGTTCTATGTCAGGAGAGATCCTGTTAAGCAAGGTTGATTTCCCGACTCCGGAATGGCCGGCGACAAGTGTAATCTTGTTTTGAAGGGCTTTTGTAAGTGAACTGACGTCTTCGTCGATTGTAGCAGAAATAGAGAAGCAGGTCACGCCGATAGCAGTGTATAGTTCGATCAACGCGTTGACATCTGCCAGTGATTCTTCATCGAGCAAGTCCTTTTTGTTGAAGACGATGATCTGAGGAATACGGAAAGACTCAGCGCTGACGAGAAACCTGTCGATGAATCCGAGTGATGTACGCGGAAATGCCAGTGTTACGACAAGCAGCACCTGATCGACATTCGCGGCCAGAACATGGCTATGTCCTGTCTTTTTTACGGACTTACGGAGGATATGATTGTCGCGGGGCAGTATTTCGGTAATGTTCCCCGTATCGTTTGTTTCGTCAAACATTACCCTGTCACCGACGGCAACCGGATTTGTTTCCTTGATTCCTTCCAGGCGGATCTTACCCCGAACCCGGCACGTATAGCGAGCCCCGTTGGCCGCAAGGACATCGTAGAACGAGCCGGTCGATCGCATCACTACACCTTTCATGCGTCGAGGATTGTTCGACAATACTTCATAATTTTTTCAGTTGCGCCGAGGTTGTCTTCAACGTAACGCCTCGTTACTTCACAGGCAAGCATAAAGTTTTCAGGAACGTTCAGCATTTCATACTTCTTTTTGAGGTCCGGATAGTCTGCGACATCAAATGCACCGCCGAGGTTGATAAGGTCCACTGCTTCCTGAAATTTACCAAAAGCTCTGTTCCCGAAGAAGACCGGAATTCCATAACAAGCCGCCTCGAGGATGTTATGCAATCCCTTGCCAAAAGAACCACCCACGTAGGCGAATTCGCCGTATTGATAAAGTTTTGAAAGCATTCCTACGTTGTCGATGATGAGCACGTCGTATTCTCCGGGATTCTTGTCTGTAATTTCGGAGAACCGAATAGTCCTTACGGCTAGTGCTTTTTCGATATAGTTAACTGAAACCTCAGATACTTCATGCGGAGCGATAATGAACTTTAGGCGCTGTTCGTTTATAAGCGGCGCAAGAACATCGAGGTCCTCATTCCAGCAACTCCCCACCACCATTAGTTTCTGGCCTGCTTTGAATCGTTCCGCGTCAGGAATAGGTTCGCGCTTCTGCACGATCTCAAAAACCCTGTCGAATCGCGTATCGCCGGCGAGCGTGCAGTTTTCAATACCAATACTTCTCAAAAGGGAAACTGAGTTTTCATTCTGAACGAAAAACCACGAGAAGTTTTTGAGTATCGATCGGTACCATCCGCCGTAGCCTTTAAAAAATGCCTGATCGTTACGGAAGATCGAAGAAATGCTGATCACCCGGACATTCGCATCGCGGAGCGCATGGCTGAAATGAAACCAGAATTCGTATTTGACGAAAATAGCCAGGACAGGCTTAACAGTATTGACAAATGCGCGGGCATTCGTGCGTGTATCCCAAGGGATATAGCACACATTATCGACGCCGTTGTAATTTTTCCGTACCTCGTAACCGGAAGGCGAAAAGAATGTGAGCAAAAGTCTGTGGTCAGGATAGTTCTTCCGCAAAGCTACTAAAACCGGCCTGCCCTGTTCAAATTCACCAAGTGAAGCACAATGCATCCAGATAACAGGTCTGGTCTCCTTTGAGAAAGCTTGTTGAAGGTTTTTCAACCATCCCTGCCTGCCGCTGACAAATTGCTTTGCTTTCCTGTTGAAAAGTCCGGCAATTGCAATGAGTCGGGAGATGCACCAGATTCCGATGTTGTAGAGGATTCGCACGTTGCAAAATTACCAATACCCATCAGTCCATATAGAGTTGCCATAAATTTTTATCAACGGCTAGGGTAGGCCCCTGATTTTGCATAATTTGCGACACTCATAAACCTGACCTATGAAAAATTCCGGACTTTTTACCGCGGTTGCGATACTCACGTTATTTTGTACAACCGCGTTCTCCCAGGGTAATTTTGGCGATTTTCTACACGACGAAGTGGCTGAGTCGAAGGCTCTCATGGGCGCCTACATATCGCCCCTGATGAAAGCGACGAGTCTCGGTCTCAATCAAGGCTGGTACAATACAGCAAAGGCTCATAAAACACTTGGTTTTGATCTTACGATTTCGGTAACCGGAATGACGATTCCCGAAAGCGACAAATTCTTTAACGTCGACAACCTGAAACTTACCCATTTCGGCCTCAGTCAGGATTCTCCCGATTATCCAAATGCGCCCACAATTTTTGGCGGGGAAAGGGAACCAGAATACGTCTATCGCTCCGATCCTGACGATCCGTCAACCGAAGAAGTGTTCACAGGACCTCCGGGACTTGACTTGAAAGAGAATATTAAAACCAACATGTGGCCTGTGCCGATTATGAATCTTGGCATTGGTCTCCCGAAAAACACCGATCTGAAAGTACGCTTCGTGCCATCAATCGACATCGGCGACAACGGCAGCTTCAATATGTGGGGTGTTGGTGTGATGCACGATATCAAACAATATATACCTGGTATCAAGCTGCTTCCCTTCGACCTGTCAGGCTTCTTCGGTTACACGAAGCTAGCCCTCACGTACGACCTTTCGGATAGTGAAATCGAAGGCGAAAATCAGCGTGGAGAACTCGGTATGAGCGCGACCACCATCCAGGCCGTTGTCTCGAAGAAATTTGCAGTGCTTACTGTGTATGGTGGCGTTGGATATAACATCGCGAAATCGAACCTCGCACTTAAGGGAACGTACGACATCAATGAAGACGGTGATACCGACGACAATTTTGAGACTAACCCGCTGGAACTTGACTTCAGCGCATCGGGTCTTCGTGCAACAGCAGGACTACGGCTGAAACTCGCAGTCATCACGTTTCACGCTGACTACACCGTTCAGAAGTACAAAGCCCTTAATGTGGGTTTCGGGATCAACGTGCGATAATCACGATCCTTTAAATTCCGGCTTTCTTTTTTCAATGAATGCGCTCATGCCTTCCTTCTGATCATTGGAAGCGAAGGTGAGATAGAAGTTCTTGCGTTCGAAATGCAGTCCCTCATCCAGAAGCGTTTCGAAGCTTCGGTTGACAGCCTCTTTGGCCAACTGTACGGCTATTGGTGACATGGCTGCAATCTCTGATGCGAGTCGCAGAGCTTCCTGCAGATACATTTCAACGGGAACGACTTTGTTTACGAGCCCGTAAAAGTGAGCTTCCTCCGCAGTCAGGAACCTTCCTGTGAGCACGAGTTCCATGGCCTTTGCCTTTCCGATGGCACGGGTAAGTCGTTGTGTGCCTCCCGCTCCGGGAATCACACCAATCTTTATTTCTGGCTGGCCAAAACGCGCAGTCTCTGAAGCAATGATCATGTCGCACATCATGGCGAGTTCACATCCGCCGCCGAGTGCAAATCCGGACACCGCTGCGATCAACGGCTTCTTCGTTTTACGAATCTGGTCCCACGTATTAAACTGATCGATGAGCAACATGTCTATTGCAGACTTGTCGGCCATTTGTTTGATGTCAGCGCCAGCCGCAAATGCTTTCTCATTGCCAGTCAGGATGATCGCACGTACGTTGCCGTTAACGTCCAGGCTGGCGAGGACATCACGTAACTCCTGCATGAGCTGCGGATTAAGGGCGTTAAGCTCTTTGGGACGGTTGAGTTCGATCAGCGCAATCGAAGGTGCGTACTGATCATTAACCTTAAGGAATTCCATTTGCGGTACTTTTTTCGGATTCGTTGATCTGATAGGCACTGAAACACCCTGCAGTGTAACCAATCTCACTGTGCCTGAGCGGGTAGCCATCACGGTCGTAGAAGCCACCCTTTAATCTGGGGATGTATTCAGATATGTCGATTTTTGATTTTGTCAACAGCGAATTCGTTGTCGGTTTGTAAGCCTCAGTCCAACCCATTTCACTTTCGCGATCGATGGTGCGCCAGACATTTCGGATAAACCAGTGGCTGCTGTCCTGCAGACTTTTTCCAAATGCAATTTCCGCGAAGCCTTTGTTGTTGGGTTTGTTTTGCAGAATCGCATTTGCGGCGTATACGATGGGCATTGCTGCGCCAGTCGTATTCCGGTAATCAATCTTCGCGCTCGTTCGCGACGTCACAATCGTATTATGAAAGATGTAAAGACCAACTTTGTTGTGCTCATTATAAACCTTCGAGAAAAAGAATCCTGGTGTGTTGATTTCCGCAGGATAAGTTCCTTCTATAAACAGGTTTGAATACAGGTACGCCTTTTCGCCGGTTTCTCCGAAGAAGATACTTGCTGCATGCGCACAATTGCGAAACGTATTACGGTAGCAATACCCTTCCTTGTTACCATTGTTCCAGCTGACAAACGAACTGTGATTTCTTTTTCCGGATAAGCTCGCGCCATCAACATAATTATCGTGAACCTCAAACACATCGGCAGACGCGATTTGGATAGCATCCCATCCTGAATTTACAATGGTGTCGCGATAGACGAGTACCTGCCCTACACGGTAGGGTGCGAAACCCGTATCGCGAGGCTCATCCGTGAAATAACCAATGTACATTCCTTCGGAAGATGCGCGGTCGATTTTATTGTTGTGCACCTTGAAGTATTCGAAGTTCCAGTTCGTTGCATTGCAATCTTTCGTGTATGACGTTTGTACTTGAATAGCAGCGGCGCCATCTGTTACTCCCTGGTTCCCTGTAATGTGCAGTCCGCAAAGTTCAAAACCCTTATTGAACTTACCGGCGATGAAAAGTATCTGCCCGGGCTTTTCCTTATGCCCTGTGAGTTTGAAACCATAGGGGATGTTGGGATCAGCTTTACCGTCAACCAGAACATAATGGTTGTCGTCGCCCCAAAGCCATGCGAATGGATAAGACTGGCTGCCTGCGGCGATTTCAACCTGACCCTTGTTGATGATGTGTACCGGATTCTTTTTCGTGCCTCTCAGTCCGGTGAACTTTATACGTCCGCTGAACTTCCCTTTGATCATTATCTTATAACCCGGGCGTCGCAGGTTACCGAAATCCTTCACGAAGCTGTCACCGCTTATGGAAGAAAGGTCAATAACCATGTCGGCGGCCTTTTCTGTGAAGACCTGCGGCAGCACAGTGAGGTATCTTCTGAAATGACGTGTGATTTCGTTTTGCCCCCGTGCGGTGACGAGGACATCGTATGTACCAACTGCAAGCTTTATGCGAGGCTCTCTTTCGTGTGATCGCAGAACTTTCCGACCGGTTTCCGAATCGACAACGGACCATTCCCAATCGGCATCGCCTTCGGTAAGGTTATGGATTTGAAAGAGGTGTTTTTCTCGTTGAATGTTATCGACGGACAACTCAATTGAACTGATTATAGATTTCGGATGCGAGGAAGGCGTTGATCCGCAGGCCTGAAGGCACTGAAAAAACGCCAGAATTACCAATGGGAACAGACGCGGGATCCGGAATAAGCCACTTTTCTTCATGTAATTGCCAAGTTTCACAATTCCGCTGCAAAAAAAAAGCCTGTCCAGTTAAACCGAACAGGCCTTCACTCAAAAGGCGGATTAAAGTGTGCATACGTGAATAAATACCGCAGGTTGTCGAAAAGTAACCCTTACTTGTTAAACTTAAGCCTGTTATTTTGCGTGCAGAGACGATGAAAAAAATTAAGGTACTTTTTGTCTGCCTGGGTAATATTTGCCGGTCGCCGCTGGCAGAGGCGATTTTTAACCACAAAATTCAACAAGCTGGTATGGATGGCCACTTCGAAGTGGATTCCTGTGGAACCGGCAATTATCACATCGGAAGTCAGCCTGATCCAAGGACAATCGCGAATGCCACCAGGAATGGAATTCCCATAAACCACGTATGCAGGCAGTTAACTCCGGCAGATCTGGACTATTACGACTACATCCTTGCGATGGATAGGAGTAATCTTAATAACATCATGCGGCTTCGGGGTGCCGACACCCATCGAGATAAGATTGCTCTCTTAAGAGATTTCGATCCTGAATCAAAAGGTCATGAAGTTCCTGATCCCTATTTCGGTGGCGACGACGGCTTTCAGGAAGTCTTTGAGATTCTCGACCGTTCCATGTATCATTTCATTGAACACGTGCAAAGCCGTCATTCGCTATCCTGACCTTTCAGGAGAACCTGTAGCGTAGAGCGTGACGATTGTTCAAGTATCACACCTGCCAATCGCCGGTAGCGCTCGAAAGTTTCCGCATCGTAATTCTTTACGGTTATTAGTGTTAGTCCTGTGTTGTAATAAACTTCAAAATGTTCCTGCAGGCGCGCTATCAACGCCGTGAGCTTGCTTTCTCTGAAGTCGATGCAAAATGAAAACGAAATGGCAGAGTTCTGCATGACGTTGACGCGAACGTCGAGTTCGGTGAGAATATGAAAGATCAGGTGCATCTGATGCTCATTGACAAACGAGTAATCAGTTACTTTACAGGAGATTAACACCTGGTTGTCTTTGAAGACAATGAGGGGAGGCAGGTCCCGGACAACGCATTCATGAATGTTCGTGCCGGGTAGTGCCGGGTCGTCAAAGTTTCGGACCAGTAACGGTATGCCTTTGTTTGCAAGCGGTTTTATTGTCTTTGGGTGAATGACGGATGCACCGTAATACGTCATCTCCGCAGCTTCACGAAAAGGTAGCTCCGGAAAAACGATAGCGTCAGGCAAGCGCTTCGGGTCGGCGCTCATTACACCCGGTACATCTTTCCAGATAGTGACGGAGGAGGCTTCAAGAACGGACGCGAAGATCGCTGCCGTGAAATCGGACCCTTCGCGACCCAGTGTGGTGGTT